>JAAZML010000119.1 GCA_012798835.1 Clostridium sp. | reverse complement strand
TGTTTATATGGGTATGGATAGTAATCCATGCCTCCCCGCTTTTGGCATGGGACATAACCCAGCTAAGAAGATCACATATATAAATCCCATTGACCTCCCTAAACCTGCCCTCTCCCCCCACCAGCGATACCATTTTTAATTGTTCTGCAAACTGATCAACTCTCATTTTTACCATCCTTTATCTTAGATATTTTATCCAATTCCATATCCTTATCCAGCACTGGGGGCATTTTTTCTTCAAGCTCCATCATCTGTACAGCCAAACTTCTCACCTTCTCCCGTAGCTTGAAAATGCAGTCCGCTTCGTTGGCGTTGCCCCTAACTATATCTTCAGCAAGAGCCCTGCAACTGGGAGCGCCGCACGCCCCACAATCCAGCCCAGGTAATCCATCGTTTATGGTCTGTAATGCCTCTAATTTTTTCATAGCAATATCAAAATCCTTATCCAGCTTCATGATAGGCCTATGCTCCATATTTCCAGTCCAGACAAGATCGTAGTTGCAATCCTTATCCCCCGGTATGTTAAAACCCTTTTTCTTTGCTCCATCGATATGTTTTTTAATTATGGTTTTTGCAATGAATACATTCTCGACGGTAAGGGGCCCCCCCAGGCATCCCCCTTGGCATGCCAATGCTTCTACAAAATCAATCCCCTCGAGTTTTTCATCTTCTATTTCCTCAAGAATCGCAATAACATTGTGTATGCCGTCAACTGCAAGCACCTTCTCCGTATCAAGCGCATTGCTTTCCCCCCCGGAGTTAGCCCATCTAATACCAACAAAACCCGCTTCTTGAATATTCTCTGTTTCCCGTATATCGCCGAGTGCATTTAAAATTTTTAGGTATATATCGGCTATGGATATTGCACCGTCTACGAAAGACTTTTCTTTTTCGTAGGGAGCCTTTATGCTCGTAACCTTTGCGGCACAAGGAGTAATAAAAAACACCCCTATATCCTCCTGCGGCATTTTTAGATTCTTAGATAGTTCATTTTTTACAATCTTAGCTGCAAGCTCCATGGGAGATTCAAGTTTTAAGATGTTTTCAATAAGGCTCGGGAACCTTACCTGAATCAATCTTACTACTGCCGGGCAGGCAGAAGAAATCAAGGGCTTTGTAAAATTATTGGTTTTTAGGATTTCTTTTGTTTTGTTGGTTATAATCTCAGCAGCCTTTGCGACCTCAAATATATAATCAAAACCTATACTTTTAAGAGCCGTTAGAATGTGATCTACCGAAGGTGCCGATTTAAATTGACCGTAAAGGGACGGGGCAGGTATTGCAACTTTGTATTTAAAATTTTGAATTGTATCCAAAGGATCGGTAATTGCCTTTTTGGCATGATAAGGGCAAACCCTTATACACTCTCCGCAATCTATACATCTTTCGTTTATTATTCTAGCCTTGCTCTTTCTTACCCTTATTGCCTCCGTGGGACATCCCTTTATGCAGTTAGTACAGCCCTTGCATTTACCCTCATCGAGAGTGACCGAATGAAAGTATGGATCCATTTTGCTCCCCCCCTATATTAAGTTATTTCCCATGTCCTCATGTAAGTCTCACAGTAATCTTAACGACAGTGCCTTTTCCGACCTCCGTCTTAATCTCCAGCTGGTCTGCATACCTTTTCATGTTTGGAAGCCCCATACCTGCACCAAAACCCATTTCTCTGATGGTATCAGGTGCAGTGGTATAACCCTCCTTCATAGCCAATTCCAAATCGGGTATACCAGGTCCCCTGTCCCTTATCTTTATTAGGACCTTTTTTTTATCTATTTCGATCTCCGCTTCACCGCCATTGGCATGAATAACGGCGTTTATCTCAGCTTCATACATTGATATTGTAGCCTTTTTCACTTTTGGCGGCTCCACACCAAGTTGTATAAGCATTTTTTTGACGCAGCTAGATGCCTCACCCGCAGCGGTGAAATCATTTGCAGGTATAACAAAACTTTTTTTTATTATGCCGTAACTCAATCCCAAACACCTCTTTCCGTTAGGCCGGCACTATATAGCTTTCCGCATGCTATAAACATGGGATCTTTAGTTGTCATAATAGTTATTTCCTTTTCCTGTGCCATTTCTATGATTTTCTCTTCGGGCCTCTTCCCTCTTATAAACACAATCAGCTTTATATCCATCATCTCCGCAGTCCTTACAACCTGCGGATTTATTAATCCAGTCAGCAAAACAACATTATCCTTGACATAGGCCATAACATCGCTCATAAGATCCGAACCACATGCCGCAAATACATCTAGATTAAAATTTTCTTCCCCCGTTAGGACCTCTGCCTGTAGAATATCTTTAATATCGCTTACCTTCATATATGCACCTTACCTTTTAAAATAATATCTGAAACAATTTTTTAGATCGGAATAACCCCTTTACTTCGTACCAAATTCCATAATTCAATTATAGCAGATTGTAGTTATACTAACAATCTGCTATACCGTCTCCCTTGTTGCGAACTAAACGAACGAAAATACTTATTTATAAAAACAACTTTCGCCAATAAATTCCCTTATGATGGAGTTCATGGGTATATCCTTAGATTCTATGGGTAAAAAATTGGTTAAAAATTCAATAAGTCTTTTGGCCTCGGAATACTCGGGTTGCGAAATATCAATATCCGTCAAAAGCGGTACCGCCAGTGTTTTTAAAACCCCTAACTCAAATATCAATGCTGAATTAAACATTATATCCGCTTCTTCTTGAAAGGGAAATATGTTCCTTTCCTCGCCCCTTCTTACTGAGGGCCATCTGCTTATAGTATCGGCTGCGCTACACCCACGAAACTGATAATCTCTTACCATCCTCCTGATAAATCTTGTATCCGTGGTAGGTATCCTATTGTGATCATCTATATTCATCGATGTAAGGGCACTTATATATATTTTGAATTTATTCTCTTGTGGTATAGCCTCCGTTAACCTGCTGTTTAACCCATGTATCCCTTCAATAAGGAAAATTTGATTATCCACAATTTTGAGCCTTCTGCTAAAATCCTCTCTACGGCCCTTTGGAAAATTAAAAACGGGTATATCAACTTCCTTGCCGGATATTAAATCCGAAAGATGCTTGTTAAAAAGTTTCAAATCTATTGCCTCAAGGGCCTCGAAATCATAATCCCCTGTTTCATCTTTGGGGGTAAACTCCCTGTCTACAAAATAATCATCCAGTGATATAGTAACCGGCCTTAGACCATTTACCCTGAGCTGTATTGAAAGCCTTTGGGCAAAGGTTGTCTTCCCCGATGAAGACGGCCCCGCAATTAACACAACCTTTTTCTTGTTTTTGCTAAAGGCTATCATGTCTGCAATTTGAGCAATCTTCTTCTCGTGAAGGGCTTCCGCCACTCTTATCATCTCACTTATGCTGCCTTTTTTAACAATATCATTGAGCACACCGATATTTGTAACCCCTAGGATACGACCCCAATCCTTATATTCTTTGAATATACTAAAGAGCTTCCTTTGCTCTTTAAATTCGGGTATATTCTTTGGGTTTGCCTTATCAGGATATCGCATAATTAGCCCAGGTTTGTAATATTTAAGATCAAATTTTCTCAGATAGCCAGTATCCGGTACCATGTACCCGTAGAAATAGTTTTCGAATTCCTTGCATTTATAAAGCGTTACATAGGGCTTTTTTCTGTGTTCTATTGCATGGAACCTGTCCATTCTTCCGAACCTTTTAAAAACTCCTTTTGCCTCTTCAATGGTCATTACCTTTTTTATAAAGGGAATTTTGGATGACACAATATCTTCCATTTTGTCATTTATCAAATCCACTTCCTCTGCAGTAAGTGGCGTATCCCCCTTAATTTCGCAGTATATTCCCTTGCTAATAGAATGGCATATTATAACCTTCCTATCGGGAAAAAGTTCATTGACAGCTTTAATCAATACAAAATTAAGGCTCCTTCTGTATATCCTAGAGCCATCCTCATTGGTCAAATCTATAAATTCCACCTGGCAGCTCTCATATAAATGGTAGCTCAACTCTTTAATGTCATTATTAACTTTAGCTGCTACTATAGTGGACTTATAATTTTTTTCAAAATCTTTGCTTAATTCCAACAAAGATACACCCTCAAACACTTCTTTCTCGCTCCCATCAGGGAATTTCACCTTAATTAAACTAATGTAATCTTCCTTCATAAAAATAGACTCCTTATAAATTTTATGTTTTTTATTTGTCGTGATATCAATATTTTTGGATTTCTCCATTATAAATTTATTCTACAAAACAGCCTGAAATCCTTTTTTGTATTGAGTTTTGGGATTATCACTGACCTAAAGCATGTGCATAACCAGCATTTGACCCGCAACCCCCATAAAAAATCGAATATAATATTGCGAATTGACATATAACATTGCTATAATATACAATAAAAAAATTGGGGGCACATCAGACATTCCCTACTTTAGGGCTTATACTTGGTTTAGATCCCAATAAAATATATTTATGTTAAGAGGGTTTATATTATGCAAAACAATAAAGGTTGCAACATATCCGAAGAGGTTGGAAAAAGGAGGACTTTCGCAATTATATCTCATCCGGATGCTGGCAAAACCACCATAACGGAAAAACTCCTTTTGTATGGGGGTGCAATAAGGCTTGCGGGCTCTGTCAAAGCCAGAAAAGCAAACAAGTATGCCGTCTCCGATTGGATGGAAATAGAAAAACAGAGGGGCATCTCAGTAACTTCCAGCGTAATGCAATTTAAATACAATAACTACTGTATAAATATACTTGACACCCCTGGGCATCAGGACTTTAGTGAAGATACCTACAGGACCCTTATGGCAGCAGATAGTGTGGTCATGCTTATTGACGGTGCCAAGGGTGTAGAGGAGCAAACTATAAAGCTTTTTCATGTTTGTAGGATGAGAGGAATACCCATATTTACTTTTATCAATAAAATGGACAGGGCAAGCAAGAATCCTCTAGAGCTTATGGAAGAGCTGGAAAATGTACTGGGCATACATTCGTATCCCATGAATTGGCCAATAGGAACTGATGGCGATTTTAAAGGGGTTTACAATAGAAACCTTGCCCAGATAGAATTATATAAAAGCGGAAAACATGGGCAAAATACCATTCCCTCTACAAAGGGCAGTGTTGAAGATGAAATATTTGAAAAGCTGCTCGGTACACACTATCACAGTAAACTGTGCGAGGATATTGATCTGCTTAATATAGCCGGAGATAATTTTGACAAAGATAAGATCTCGAAGGGTGAATTAACCCCCGTATTTTTCGGAAGTGCAATGACAAATTTTGGTGTACAGCCCTTCCTTGAGGAATTTTTAAAACTCGCCCCAGAACCTGGGTTAAAAAGCACACCTACGATGGAGGTTGATCCAAAATCCAAGGAGTTTAGTGCCTTTGTGTTCAAAATTCAAGCCAACATGAACCCAGCCCACAGGGATAGGATAGCTTTTATACGTATATGTTCGGGGCGTTTTTCCAGGGGTATGTCGGTATATCATGCCCGATCAAAAAAGGAAATCAGACTATCCCAGCCCCAACAATTCATGGCTCATGAACGCAATATAATTGAGGAGGCTTATGCAGGAGATATAATTGGAATATTTGATCCGGGAATATTTCGGATTGGTGATACTCTAAGTGAGAATAATAAAGAACTCCAATTTGAAAGTATACCCATCTTCCCTGCAGAAAAATTTGCTAGGGTTACCCCTGCAGATACCATGAAACGCAAGCAATTTGTAAAGGGAATCAATCAACTTTCTGAAGAGGGTGCAATACAGGTTTTTAAACAAATTGATATTGGTATTGAATCTTTAATCATAGGAGTGGTAGGAGTCCTACAGCTTGATGTGCTAGAATATAGACTGCAAAATGAATATGGGGTAGAACTTAGGATACAAAGCCTCCCATTTCGTCATGTGCGTTGGCTGGAAAATAGAACCATGGATCCTCGCCGTCTTACCCTGACTAGTTCAACAATGGCTGTTCATGATGAAAATGGCAGATATGCGCTCCTATTTGAAAACGAATGGTCCATTCGCTGGTCCATAGAAAAAAACGATTCGTTAGAACTTATTAGTATCGCAAATAATGATGTGCCAATAGAACCCCAGTCATAATGCCCAATATGTAGGATGTATTCCCATCCCATTGCCTTTAGGTACATGCAGAATAATATTTGTTTTGCGCCGAATTAAAAAACTCCTACGTCCACATTATAATGTAGGCGTAGGAGCCTTGGTGAGCCATCGGGGAATCGAACCCCGGACACCATGATTAAAAGTCATGTGCTCTACCGACTGAGCTAATGGCTCAAATATGGCAGGGATGGCAGGACTCGAACCTACGAAATGCCAGAGTCAAAGTCTGGTGCCTTACCGACTTGGCTACATCCCTACGTTTGTGTTATGTGGGGTGAATAGTGGGAGTCGAACCCACGGCCTCCAGGGCCACAACCTGGCGCTCTAACCAACTGAGCTATATCCA
>JAAZML010000071.1 GCA_012798835.1 Clostridium sp. | reverse complement strand
GTGGCAACCCTCTATTACATGTCATACAGGACGGGTATACCTTTAAAAAGAGCGAGCACCATAATAGCTCCGATTATAGATTATAAGGATATCAAAATGCCACCTTTGGTGACCCGCAGCAAATATCTTTTCATTACAGAAAAAAACAGACAAAATAGGTCTATGATAATAGATAAAATAGTAAACAATTTGCAACATTATGGAGGAGGGAAAGACTATGAATCAACCGCGAGTCCTATGCAAAAGCATAATTGAGGAGATCAGAAAGGTGTTTGTTACAGACGATAATCTGATTTTGGATAAAATATTATGTGGCTTTTTAGCAGGAGGGCATATACTCTTTGAAGATAACCCGGGTTTGGGAAAGACTTTGCTTGTCAAAGTTTTTGCAGGGGTAAGTGGGTGCGAATGGAGCAGGATTCAATTTACGCCGGATCTTATGCCTTCGGATATTGTGGGCACGAAGATATGGAAAAGCAATACATCGTCTTTTGAGTTGGAAAGGGGCCCTGTATTTACAAATTTTTTATTGGCCGATGAAATAAATAGAGCCATGCCAAAAACCCAGTCAGCTTTATTAGAGGCAATGGAAGAAAAACAGGTCTCAATAGAGGGTACCACATACACGCTACCACCCCCATTTACGGTTATGGCTACACAAAACCCTATAGAGATGGAAGGGACATACCCGTTGCCGGAGGCACAAATGGATAGATTTATTATGAAATTGTCGCTGGGGTATCTAAGCAGTACAACGAGGGAATGTCAGGTTCTAAAAAGGAGAATTGAGTGGTCCAAAGATGATCCCACTGCCGATGTAAGACCTGTCATAAATATGAACCAAGTTCTAATGCTTCAAGAAGAGGTAGAGAAAATTTTTGTAGATGACAATATTTTAATGTACATTACGGAAATAGTTCGCAATACCAGAACTAACGTCAACGTTAGGGTGGGCGCCAGCCCAAGGGGAGCACTAGCACTTTTGAAGCTTTCTAGGGCCCATGCCCTTATATGTGGCCGGGATTACGTAATACCAGACGATGTTAAGCTATTGGCGGTCGATGCTTTAGCACATCGTGTGATATTAAATATGGAGCATGTAATGGAAGGCAGGATCCCAGAGGCGGTTGTAAGAAGCATTATAAAAAAGACCGATGTTCCCAAAGGTTATACACAAAGATATATGGGGGGGATGGAGTAATTGCCCAGATACATCTATGGCATTGGTATGATATTTCTATTACTTCTTAGCATGGGAATTTTTCTAGCTAATAATATACTTATATTTCTTTCTATGATACCCCTAACTTTTATGGCAGTGGGATATTACATTAAAGCGCCCCACGGTGTTGTTATTAAGAAGACTATATCCAGAAACAGGGTATCGTCTGGTGAACTGCTGGACGTAAGTGTAAACATACGAGTAGAGTCAGGGATTGGGGTAATAGAAATTAGCGATTTAGTTCCCCATCACTTCGAGCTAGTAAGTGGAAGTAATTTCTGCGTATTGTGGAAAGGATCCGAGCCCGAAATGCGGGTTTTAAATTATACCGTAAAATGCATATCTTCGGGCAAATATTTATTAAAGAGCACTGTGTGGAAGGCAAGACATCCTATATGCAATTATTCGATTGATGGCATATGTCAAAATGCTATATCTCTGGAGGTAAGTCCAAGGCTTCTAGGTTTTAAGAAGATCAGGGCAATGTCTGGAGCGAGCAGTTTACCGTTGCCAGAGGGCGCATTAGCAACTTTGGGAATGACAACTCAAGAATTTAAGGAACTTAGGACTTACTGTCCCGGAGATTCCTTCAAATCAATAAACTGGAAAGTCACCTCCAGAAACCTTTTAAGGGGAGAGGTTTGGCCTATTGTTAATGAATTTGAAAAAGAGGGAAAAAAGTCGGTATGGATTTTCCTTGATACATCGGGGTTAATGTCTTTTGGCCCCAACGTCGCAGATATAAAGGAATATTCAATCGAGGCCGCATATGCTTTGTCAGAATACTACCTTGGAAAGAATTGCAGTGTATCTCTTCATACCTATGGCGGCAATGGTATTTTTATAAGACCTAGCTCTGGGAAACAACAGCAATATAGAATATTAAGGGAACTTATAAGAATCAAATATCGTAAGCCAGCAACATCAAGATATACGGCGGCTGTAAGAGATTTAGAGGAGAATGTACATGCGCGTAGGGGGTATTTTACCAGCACAAGGCCTTTATTTTTAATAGTAACAAGATTTTGCACCAACAATTCCGATGAAATACTAAGAGGTATAAGCGAAATGACAAAATACACCACGATGCGTAGGGGCTGTCTACCAAGTATAATGCTAATAAACATAATGGGATATAGACTTATGGCTGAAAATCAACATGAAATGCAAGCCTCGGATATTCTTGAGGCAATGAATAAAATAATTTCTAAGAAAGTCAGGAACAAATGTGTGTGGATTGATTGGGATCCTACAAAGGGAAGCCTTACGGGAGCATTATTAAAAGGGGTGAGGGTATCAATATGAGGGATAAGACACTGCTTTTGAGGATGATATTGGCACTTGCGGCATACATGATATCCTCAGCATTGCTGTACGATACCATGGCCCGCTTTAAGTTTTTTCACCTAGCCCCAGGGCAATCCATAAAGATATTTATTATAATAAATGTAGTTTCTTTGTTTCTAATTGCGATTGCCCGCAAAAAATTTCTTGTTGTTTTGGATATCATATGTATGTTTTTTATTGGAACCCATATAATAGTTCACTCGAAAATTGTAAAAGGTTCGTTTGAAATTAACTCGGATATTTATTTTCCGCCTAGTATATCCGCTTTAATAGTTTTATCGGTTATAATATTACTTTTGCTAGCAGGGTGGTTAAATAGGTTTGAAAAAGGGCTCAATAAAATGTTTTCGAATGGCGCCCAAAAAGAAGATATAGTTCTTATACGAAGCAACAATATCAAAATATTTCTAATGTTTTGTATTATTCTCCTTCCGGTAGCCTACGCACTTGCCGTTCTTAGCTTTATTGCACCACTTGTAAAATTTTCAAAGTATCTATCGATCTTAATGGCTGTTGTTGGTATAATGACAATTGTAGGTTGTGTGATATTTCTCTATAGGGGTTGGATAAGGAACAAAGACAAAGTCTAAAAGGTGATATATTCCCGCATCACACATATCAAATTACTATAAAGATTCTGCCATAATGTTTCGATAACATTATAAAGGAGAATGTTTATGAAAAAACGCAAGACTATAGGCCTGCTAATTAATGATATAGATGCAAATTATTCAAATTATGTCTGGACGGAAATTAAAAGAGCTGCCGAAAAAAACGATTGTAACCTAATAATTTACGAAGGAAGATCAATTAAATCGTTTATTTCAGCTGATAATCAGCACCATATCTCCTATAGCCTTATTGATAAGGAAAGGCTTGACGGCATTATAGTTATGAGTGCATTAATTTCGTGCTATATACCCGACAAAGAATTTATCGATTTGTGCCAATGGCTAAGGGGTATTCCCCTAATATCAATTGGTGTGGTTTTGCCTTTTGCGACGAGCGTAATTATAGACAATAAATCGGGAATGAAGGATCTGGTAAACCATTTAATAAAAGAACATAAATATAAAAGGATAATTTTTATCGCAGGCCCAAAGACAAATACAGATTCGATAGAGCGGCTTGAAGCCTACAGGGAAGCATTGGGCGAAAACAATATAAAGATCGATGAAAAACTAATATTTAATGGGGATTTTTTAGCGGATTCTGGATACGGCATTATGAATAAAATAATGCAAGACGGGATTTTATATGATGCTGTCGTTTGTGCTAACGATGAAATGGCTTTTGGTGTCATAAAGTGCTTAAAGGATCTAAAAGTGGATATGGATAAGGGTGGCAGAGTCTGCGGTTTTGATGACTGTGATATTTCTGGAAGGATGAGACCTGCATTGACAACAGTGAGGCAACCCATTCGCGAAATGTGTCTTTGTGCAATAGAAAACATCTTAAATAAAATTGAGAATGGGGAAACTGATGATATAATAACCCTCCCCTCTGTTCTGGTAAAGCGGGAATCCTGCGGGTGCAAAAATGATGTTTCTTTAGATGTTTTACGGGAGAACAATGTAAGGCTTGTTCCAGGCCACAGAATCCATGAAAATATTCAGACGTATTCCCTTGAGGAACTTTTTGATTGCGTAACCACGGTTTTAAAATTGTGCAATATAAAAGGCTGTTTTATGTCTAGATATTGCGGGGATACCTTGTATTATGATGATGAACATGTGTTTGGAGACAAATTTTTCATCCCCCAATATTCCGAATTAGTATATGCTTTCGATAATTATAAAAGACTTGAAATTGATGACGGAGTAAAAATTTTTGAGACCAAATCTCTTATTCCCGATGCTGTTCTTTCCAAGGATAAGCGTCATACTTATCTTGTAAATCCTCTTTTCTTTAAGAATGAGCATTTTGGATTTGTATGCTTCGAGGTAATAAACGATGATGTGCTAAACTTTGAACCAATCAGGGGTCAAATAAGCAATACATTAAAGGGTGCACTCCTAATAGAAGAAAGAGCAAAAATGGAAGAGAGATTTCGAGAAATTGAGCGCCTTGCCTCCCTGGGGCAGCTCATAGGCGGGTTATCCCATAATCTTATGACACCTATTATGTCTATTTCAGGTGCTTGCTTTGGACTGGAGGATCTTGTGAAGGAATACAGGGAATCCGTAGGGGATTCATCGGTAACAAACGAAGATCATAATGATATAGCAGATGATATGATGCTATGGATAAGAAAGTTAAGAGAATACAATACATATATGTCGAGTGCTATTTCAGGACTAAAAAGCCAGACTGTTCAATTGAATTCCGATAGCATAGATGAATTTTCAGCGGGGGAATTTATAGACAGAATCAAATTTATCAAAAACAACGATCAAAGATTTAGAAAGTGTAAACTTAGTTTTTCAGTGGATATCGATAAAAGGACAATAATACGTGGGGATATTTCAAATCTTGTTCAAATCACAAAAAACCTTTTAGATAATGCTGCAGAATCCTACGGGGATATGGAGGACTCGAATAAGATTATAGAGCTTTTCATATGTAGAGAAGATCGAGATATGAAGCTTATGGTGAGGGATTATGGAAAAGGTATAGAACAGCAGATTAAAAATAAATTATTTAGGCTTATGGTGACCACCAAAGGAAAAAATGGTGCAGGGCTTAGCATGCTTTTGTCCTACTCTACAATAAGGGGCAAGTTTGACGGTAGAATATGGTTTGAGTCTGAGAAAAACTATGGGACTACGTTTTTTATAACCGTACCGATTTTCAGGGTTATTGCATGAATAAAACAATGGACTAAGGAGAAAACAATATGGTGAGTTTAAGGGATATTTTGAAAATGGGTGTTGCAAATAAGGCATCGGATATACACCTTACAGTTGGGAGACAACCGTCTTTGAGAATCAACGGAAAAATGCGGCCGGTAGGCGAGGATGCCCTCACAAAAGAGGATACAATGCGATATGCAAAAGCCTGCCTAGACGACGAGAAGTATGAGCATCTTATCAGGGTTGGTGAAGTTGATTTTTCCATGAGTGTTGAGGGATTATCCCGGTTCAGGGTGAACGTATTTCATCAAAGGGGTTCGCTGGCGTTAGTGTTTAGAGTTTTGGCCTCAAAGATACCCTCCCTTGAATCATTAGGTTTTCCAAAGGTCGTAAAAGATATATGCTCAATAAAGGAGGGATTAATATTAGTAACCGGACCTACGGGAAGCGGGAAATCTACTACAATGGCATCTATAATAAATGAAATAAACGCAACAAAACAGGGGCATATTTTGACTTTGGAGGATCCCATTGAATATATTTTTAAACATGACAAATGTATTGTAAACCAAAGGGAGATCTCTCAAGACAGCAGATCATATGCCAATGCTTTGAGGGCAGCCTTAAGGGAGGACCCGGATGTTATTTTTATTGGGGAAATGAGGGATAACGAGTCTATAAGCATAGGTGTTACAGCAGCAGAAACAGGCCACCTTGTGCTATCCACCCTTCATACATTAGGTGCTGCAAAAACGTTGGACAGGCTCATAGATGTTTTCCCGCCAGATCAACAGCAACAGATTAGGGTTCAGGTGTCCGGTGCATTAAGGGCGGTTATATCCCAAAGGCTGATTCCTGATATTGAGCATAAGGGCAGGGTTGCTGCACTAGAGGTAATGGTTGTTACCCCAGCAATCAGTAATCTTATAAGGGAAGGTAAGGGGACAAACATAAATTCTATGATTCAAACAGGTGCAGCGTTTGGAATGCAACCCATGGATAAATCCATAGCAGATCTCTATAAGCGAGGATTAATATCCAAGGAGGATGCCTATGAGTCGTGTATTGATAAGGGGACTTTAGAGAGGTATATAATGGTGTAGGATAAGACAGGGATAGATTAATCCCCAAGAAATGGGGCATTGCGAATACCTTATAAAGAAAACTTGTTTTACATATGCCTAATCAGTAGTATAATAGATAAAGTAGGAAGTTGCTGATTAGAAAAATTTTATAAAATGGGGGGGTTTAATGAAAAGATTAGGGGGTCTATTTAGAAGATTCCATTACAATTCACCGGTTATTTTGACTATGACTTTTTTATCTTTGCTTGTGTTGGTAATCCAGGAATTGGTTGGTAATTACCTCACGCTTTTGATGTTTTCGGTGTACCGTAGTAGCCCTTTGGATATATTCGCTTATTTTAGAATTTTCGGGCATGTTCTCGGACATCAAGGTTGGGAGCATTTCACAAATAATTTTTTGCTTATCCTACTAATTGGACCTATGTTGGAGGAAAAGTATGGTTCACAAAATATGCTGTACATGATTACGGCAACGGCTTTGGTTACGGGCTTGGTAAGTATAATCTTCTTTAAAAACATTATACTATTAGGGGCCAGTGGTGTAGTGTTCATGCTGATATTACTCGGCTCGTTTGTTAATTTCCAAAAGGGGAGAATACCCTTAACTTTCGTTTTGGTTGTAGCGGCTTACCTTGGTGTGGAAGTTGCCAGGGGTCTTTTCATAGAAAAAAGCATTACACAGTTAATTCATATAATTGGGGGTATCTGTGGTGGGTTATTTGGCTTTAAATTGACAGCTGGTAAGGAACAAGGCTAGGGGGGAAACCATAAATGAAAAAGTACAGACAAGTTTTGTTTGATTTTGATTATACCCTTGCAGATTCGTCCAGAGCCATTGTTGAGTGCATAAGCTATTCATTAAAAAAAATGGGTCTGGATGTGCCTGAAACAGATAAGATACGTAGGACTATAGGGCTTACATTATCAGATGCCTACAGCACATTGAGCAGTGATTTTTCTAGGACCAACGCCAATACTTTTGGTATGTATTTTAGGGAGAAGGCAGACTTGGTTATGACGGATGGAACTAGGATTTATGATGGTACGGAGGAAGTTTTAAGAAGCCTTATGGAAATGAAAATTAAAATTGGCATTGTTTCAACAAAATTTAGGTTCAGGATAGAAGAAATTTTAGAAAGGGAAGGTTTAAAATATTGTTTTGACACAATTGTCGGGGGAGAAGATGTTAAAAGCCACAAACCGGATCCTGAGGGGTTACTAAAGGCTGTTTCTATATTAAAGGGTAAGAGGAGCAATACTATTTATGTGGGCGATAGCATTGTTGATGCCCAGGCAGCAAAAAATGCAGATGTTGATTTTATAGCGGTTCTTACAGGTGTAACTCCACGGCATGAATTTTTGCAATTTGATACCTATGCTTTATTGAAAGACTTATCAGAATTAGGGGATGCCATAAGCTCTGTGACTTGAGGGAAGAATACCGTAATACCCTTTTTGTTTAAGTGCTTTAGAGCTTATGGTAATTATTGAGTTAATATGTTATAATCATATATAATTTGCTTAAGATATACCTATGAGGAGTTGTTTTTATGAGTTTAAATGAAATGGTTCGAAGTGTTAAAAAGGCATCTATTCCCTTAGCGGCTGCGGGAACAGAATTAAAAAACAATGCTTTAGCAATGATATCTAAAGCCTTGATCGACAGAAAAGATGAGATACTGAAAGCGAATGCACTGGATTTAAAAAGAAGCAATGATGAAGGCTTGGCTGCACCACTTTTAAAAAGATTAAAGTTTGACGGTACCAAAATTGCCGATGTGACAGACGGCATAAACAGCCTGATAGGACTTAAGGATCCAGTGGGCAAAACCCTTTTAGCAACCGAGCTAGATGAGGGTTTGGAATTGTACAGGATTACCTGTCCAATAGGGGTTATAGGAGTTATTTTTGAGTCAAGACCCGATGCCCTTGTCCAGATTTCCACTCTTTGTCTAAAAAGTGGAAATGGCGTTTTGCTAAAAGGTGGATCCGAGGCGAGGGAAACCAACCGGATACTTGTGGATATAATATCAAAGGCTTCGATAGAAGCTGGTCTTCCACCAAATTGGATTGGTCTTTTAGAAACAAGATCTGATGTGGCCCAAATGCTGAAGCTAGATCCGTATATAGATCTTATAATACCCAGAGGTTCTAATGAATTTGTCAGGTATATAATGGATAACTCAAGGATTCCTGTTATGGGGCACGCAGATGGTATATGCCACTGTTATATAGATGAAAATCCGGATAATGATGTAGCCATTCGTGTCGTAGTGGATTCAAAAACCCAATATGTTGCTGTTTGCAACGCAATTGAGACTTTAATTGTACACAGGGATGCGGCTCAGGGGATTCTGCCGGGACTTGCGAAAATTTTAACCGAAAAGGGTGTAAAACTTCTGGGGTGTCCCGAAACATTGAAAATTATCCCAGTTGAATCCGCACAGGAACAAGATTGGCAAACAGAATATCTGGACTATAAGCTTGCAATCAAGATAGTTGGGGATATTGACCAAGCAATTGAACATATAAATAATTATGGTTCTGGTCACACGGATTGTATAATCACAAGGGATAAGGATAGGGCAACGCATTTTATGTCGCTTGTGGATTCAGGTAATGTATTTTGGAATTGTTCCACACGTTTTAGTGATGGCTTTCGCTACGGTTTTGGTGCGGAGGTGGGCATCAGTACCAACAAAATCCATGCGCGCGGTCCCGTGGGTCTTGATGGCCTTCTTATTTATAAGTATAAATTATTCGGGAATGGCCATATAGTGGATGATTATTCAAGCCGAAGAAAGGTATTTAAACATAAAGATATTAAAAGTTAAATAAAGCACCAAGTTGCTTTATTTGTAAACGGTGTGGTGGTGCAGCGTAATGTTTATTTATGACAAAGTCGTTGCACCAATTTTATTGTGAATTGGAGGATGAGGTATGGGGGGGAAAACGATAAAGTGGGGAAACCTAATAATATTTTTGCTCATAATATCCGCTGCGATTGCGGCCATATATTTTAAGTTTTTAGAAACGGATACAAAGGAGATGCCAGGCAAGTCTGCGAACAGGGATAAGAATAATAAGGATGTTCCTTTTTTAGAACCTGATGATGAGGGTATATTATTTTCGTCGGAAGATAGTTTTATTATGGGTTTAGATAGCTGGATTGGGGGAACTCCAATTTTAATTGCACTGGACAGGGGATATAACAAAGACTATCTTTTGGATTTAAAAACAAAATATATCCATGCCGATAGTGAAAGAATGAGAGAATTAGCAGAGGGAAACATCCATGCTACGGAGATATCCCTCCCTTCATTTATGAGATTTCAGGAGCTGTACCCAAACAAGGGCATAATTGTAGGCATAACAGACTTTTCTCGAGGTGCCGATGGGATTCTAGCAAAGACTCAAGTAAGAGATCTCAATGATATCGAGGGGAAAAGAGTATCCTACGTAAAAAATGGTACAGGCAAATTTATTTTAAATAAGTTTTTAAGGCTTGTAGGTTTAAGATATCAGGATATAGAGCCAATTGAGAGAGAAAGTATGGAGGAGGTAATAAACGATCTAAGGCTTGATATTGCTGATGTGATTGTTTCATGGAGCCCCGATATGAATTTAGCAGTGAATGAAATAAATGAATTAAAACCTGATTCGGTCAAGATCCTTATTACGACAAAGGAGGTCCCGGATCTTATTCCTACCATGTTGGTTGTTAACAGAGAATATGCAAGGGAACACCCAGATAAGGTCGAAGATTTTCTAAAAACATGGTTTGTTTCCACGAAGTATATTTTGGAAAGAACAGATAAGGCATATGAAAGACTTACACAGCTAATGGGGGATGCTCAGGAATATGGGGAAATTACTGTACCCGATGTCGCCAAATCCCTCGAGGATGTTAGGCTGATGTCACTAAATGACAATCTAAGCTATTTTGGATTTGTTAATGGGGATAGCAGGATTGCCTCAATAATAGATGACACAATTGAAACATGGAAAAGGTATGGAGATATGGATTTTAACTTTACACTTCCGGGGGAAATAACGGGTATTAATTATATAGCAGGTATGGGTGACGATAAGGAGCTTCTAGTAGGTGTTTTGAATACAAATTCCTTAGAAGATACCGAAGTAGAGAAGGAATTTGAAAAGCAGGACGGGGAAAGTATTGAAAGAAATACCGAAAAAATAGCCAAGGTCGACATCCCGCCAGTTTATTATGATACCGGAAAGGCCACTGTAATGCCGGAATCTTTATCCGTTTTAAATGAGGTCCTAAGTGTGCTATCCCAGTTTCCTGAATACTACTTAATTGTGGATGCCCATACGGATTCTGTAGGTTCTGTAGAAATGAATCTGACATTATCCCAAAATAGGGCGATAGAAGTAAAGAAATACCTTGCTAATCATGGTATTGATGAAAATAGAATAGTGGCACGAGGGTGGGGAAAATCTAAACTTTTGGTGGAAGAAGACGTAACAGAAGAGGATAAGGCGAGAAACAGAAGAACAGAATTTATCCTAACAAGAGAAACCAACCAATAAAAAGGGTATGGACCAATATTTATGATATTCAGGTATTCTAGGAGGATAGTCTGGCTATGGACTTTAAAAAGGATTATAAAGCAGTCTTAGGGGCAGCTCTAGAATTTAAAAACTTAATTCTTCTTTCTTTAATTATTGGAGTATTTTTATACACATCCAATATCCTGTTTTTCTTGCTGGGGTTAGCTGGGTATGTATATTTTTTAATGCAGACGATGAAGGAAGAATCTTTTATAGAAAAGTTAGGCAAAGAGCAGCAAATTAGGAATATATATAACCTGAATCAAAAAAGCAACATTTTATGTAAAAGTGTATTAAGATGTTTGCCTGGGGGAATGAAGGAAAAGATAAAGAATATCCATAACCAAAAGGAAGCTGTAATGATTCATTTTGCTCAGGACAGTAATGATTCTTTAAGGCAAAGAATGACCATCAACGTGCTTAATCTTGTCATGGCCTATTTTAAGTTAAATCTTAACTTTAATAGTATTAGAATACAGCTAAATTCTACAAATATAAATAGAGTTATAGATCGTATAAATAATAATAAAAGAAAGCTCAATTTTACAAGCAATCCTACTGCTATAGCCAATATGCAAAGGGCGATTGAGTTGGACGAAAGATTAGTAGAGAAGATAGGCACTGAAAGGAGCAGTTTAGAGACCATCAGCTCTAGGATTGACTATATCGAAAGTGCAATACATACCTTCCGCCACCAAATCACGTCAAATAATGATCCCAACTCAATGCTTGCGGATATTGATGATTTAGTCAATGAAGCTATGGCACTTGATAAGGTCCTATCAAGCAGAAATGAAAGACTGAAGCTCTGATGGGCCTTTCATTTCCGCAATTTAGTATTATAAAATCAGGGTTCAATTCCCCAATATAAATCCCCCGATAAATAAACTGTAATTTTATAGCTTCTTACAAAACCAGATGAGGCAGCGTTAAAGGAATAATCCGAGATCTGGTTGTACATGTAATTCCATTCCTCATATGGCGGAGTTATCGATTTGAGTGCATAACTATTTCCTATGCGGCTAACAATTTCGACGCGTTGGTTAGGTTTGAGAAAACCCGCATCGGGTGCAAACCCTATCTCTACGTAGCTATCTGCGTTTGTTTTTACACTGGCCATTTCAACAATCCTACCGTTTATTTTCGACGGAGGTATGTTGGACCAATCGCAAGTAAATGCTTCGTTTATGACTTGATCCTTTGTATAATAATAACGAATTTTCACATCATGGAGATTGATTGTCATATTCCCCTTATTAACCAACATTATTCTGGGTTGTATTTCCTTGGTTTCAGCAGCCCTAATATGATTATACGCCTGCAATTCGAATTTTATAGTTTCTGTTGGTGTTTGCGTAGGCGAGGGTTTCGCAGTCTTAGTTGGTGTAATGGCCGGAGTTGCAGCAGGGGTCTTAGTTGGTGTAATGGCCGGAGTTGCAGCAGGAGTCTTAGTTGGTGTAATGGCC
>JAAZML010000051.1 GCA_012798835.1 Clostridium sp. | reverse complement strand
GGTTCGAGTCCCTTCCGGGTCGCCATTACTATAGTTGTCATAACCAGTACATCCTAGCAACCAGCGGATTAAGATTTTCTGGTGGTAAAAGCAAAATTTATTATTACATGGAGGGGTTCCCGAGTTGGCCAAAGGGGGCAGACTGTAAATCTGCTGTCTCAGACTTCGATGGTTCGAATCCGTCTCCCTCCACCAAACCAAAAGCGAGCATTTAAATGCTCGCTTTTGGTTTGATGGAAAAACGAATTATTTTTATTATAGCAGTACGCATAAACTCCGGCTTTGACAAAGAGCGTCAGAAGACGATATATGCTTAATAAAACAAAGGTTTTTTACATCCTCCCTGTAATTTTATGTTCTTTTTCATCAGAAAAATTCTTGGTTTCCCTTACTATATAAAGGGGTCTTCCCTTTGCCTCGTCATATATCCTCCCGATATATTCGCCTACTATACCCAAAATAATAAGAGTCAAGCCATGAAACAGGAGATTTACGGCAAGGATTGACGCCCAGCCCGGCTGAATGTGGGAGGTAGCGAATATCTTAGTGCAAATCACCACCACAAGGTATATAAAGCTAAGGGATGAAAGAAGGGTACCAAAAATTGAAGCTAGCTTTAGTGGTTTATAGGAAAATGAAGTTATAGCATCGAAGGCAAACTTTAGCATTTTCTTTAGTGGATATTTTGTATCCCCTGCAAAGCGTTTATCCCTTACAAATTCAATCCCGGTTTGTTTATAACCCAGCCAGCTTATAATTCCCCGTATATATCGATTGCGCTCATTGACCTGTTTAAGAGCCTCGCAGACCTTTCTGTCAATTAATCTGAAATCACCGGTATCTGTAGGGATCTCTATGTCTGTCATACTCCTTAAAAAGCGATAAAAAACTTTTGCGGTTATTTTTTTAAAGACTGTTTCGCCTTTTCTTTCTTTCCTTTTGCCGTATACAACATCGTATCCTTCACGCCATTTCTCCAACATTTTTGGTATGAGCTCGGGGGGATCTTGTAGGTCGGCATCTATAACTACCACTGCTTGTCCCACTGAAAAATCCATACCTGCTGTTATTGCAGTTTGGTGTCCGAAGTTTCTAGCAAAGTCCACCATTTTAATTGTCTTATCCTTGTTACACAGCTCATGAACCATGATGGCAGTTTTATCCCTGCTTCCATCGTTTACAAATATTATCTCATACGGTTTATTTATACCTTCCATGACCTTTTTGAGCCTTCTGTAAGTTTCTAAAATGACTTCTTCTTCGTTGTAAAGGGGAACTACAACAGAGCAAACGATATTATTATTGGACATTTTGCCCTCCTTAATTTTATTTGTTTAAAAATACCATGTAGGAAACCATTTAAGAGCCCTCATGTATGATGCCGGAACCTCCAGACCTGATAAACCAGGATAAAATAGCACAAACAGTGCAAAGGTAATGCCCAAATATAAGTATACAAAATTTTTGGCCTTTGCATATTTATCGGTGATTTTTTTAATTACATATACTATTAATAATATGATAAATGGTACGATGCTAAAGTAGTGATAAATGAAGGCTATTCTTGGCACCGCTATCCAAGGTATGTATTGGAATATGAGGGCAGACATAATTACCATGAGTTTTTTGTCATATTTGTATAAACCCATAAATAATATGCTAATCGAAATCAAAAGACAGGCCCATATAATAAGCTGAATATTTTTATCCTTGAGATAGTCATCTCTCCCCAGAAGACCTCGGAGGGTTTGCATTACTACAAAGAGTGCTAAGAAGGAAGAAACAGCGGTAATTATAAGCCCTGTATCTATTTTTGAACGTAGAAACACAATTGCAATTAGCACCAGTAAAATTAGGCTCCACCATAGCTCAGGGTTTCCTACCTTTAGGAAACTAAATATCATAGAATTTGGTAATGCGACATATCCAAAACAGGAAATTGCCAAGGAAAAAAGAATTACAAGGTTTTTATTGAGCTTAGAAAGTGCCCATACACACACAACCAGTAATGCAACAAGACCTATCCACCATACAGCGGGGTTACCCATCGTAAAGATTTTTGATATCATGCCCGGCTCGAGATCTTTACCGAAATAAAAGGCCATTGGCTTTACCATTATGGGCCATTCCCACCAAGATGATTGGTAGCCGTGGGTTGAAACCAGACCCGAATGAAATTTGAGCATGTAGAGGGAATTTTCCCAGAAAAGACCCAACCCTTTTTTCCCTCCGGAGGCTTGTATCCAAGGGATATAAGAAAGGATGTAGGTTATTGAGGGAATTACCGCAAAAAACAGAACACCGGCACCCAACGAAAGGACTAGATTGTGATAATAATTTTGGATAGGTGAATCTTTTGCGTGCTTTTTGTATTTGGCATACCCGGAAATTTTGTTAATACAAAAGAGCAAGGCTAGGCCAATAGCACCGTAAAAGGCTATCCACTTACTTGCTGCACCAAGACCAAAAAACAACCCGCACAGGAACAGAGGTTTTAGTGATCCTTTGAAATCTGTAAGGTGGGAATTCTCTATAAAATAATCGTACATATAATAATACATTAGTATAACAAATAAAGTGACATAACTATCAATGGTTGCTATGCGTGTCTGACTAAAATGCATAAAATCAAACATCATTAGAAATGCAGAACAAAATGCGTAAAATTTATCATTGAAGATCCTTTTCCCAAAAACATACATTGCTGGAATCATAGCTACACCGAACAAAGTGCCAATGATCCGCCATCCAAATGCAACCATCCCGAATATGAGGATGCCCAGCGATATAAAAAGCTTCCCAAGGGGGGGATGTGTAATCTCAGAGGGCTCCATATTATGAATGTGTTCAAAGGCAGCCCTGGCATGATATATTTCATCGAAATACATCCCATTCATATAGGAGGGGGCAAAAGCAAATTTGTCATGCTCATCGAAGAGATTCTTTAAGGTATCCTTTGCTTTTTGATCTAGGTTATGCTCTATAACCCTAATTCCTTCTATAGGTACGGTGCTGCCTTCTTCAACAATAGCAATTTCATTGAATGCACCTCCGGAGGCATCTATAATAAATCTTAGCTGGCTTGTACTTATGGGGGGGGTATCTACATACTCCCATATAAAAATATTCTTTTTTTCGATGGTTGCAAGATGGCCAAAACTGTGGTCCTCTTTAAGGTACTCTACTCTAAGTTTGGAATAAGCATTTTTTGTGCTTCCAAGGCCGGAATAATAATAAATTCTTGATAAATTAGTATCCCTTCCAAGATCGATAGTAAAGCTTTCTCCGGGAGCAGATGGCTCCCATGAAGTTACGGGAACTTTTAAATCTCCAAGGTTATATAATGCAATGCACAGGTATATCAAAGACATGGCACCCATAATTGCAAGATCTGTTCTATCCAGCTTAAGCCCTCTCCTAGAGGGGAGCTTGTTTTTGACATCAGATGAGATTGCAGGGGTATTTCCTCTAAAAAACCGGTTAAGCCATGGTGTTTTACCTTTAAAATATAAGGACAATACAAAAACCAAGACGCAGGCTAAAATTAGCAAGGCAACAATTACAAGGTAACTAGTACTGTTCTTGGATGGATTTGTGTTATTTGGGGCTATATAGTTGGGATCAAGATTTATTGCCGATTTTCCCGGAGGGAGACTGTCAAACTCAACCACTTCGACATTATCGATCCAAACCTTCCCGGTGTTTGTGTTGCCGTGGCCCCCAAGACCTATGGTTAGTGTAAAGCTTTCTTGGCTGGGGCTAGTCCTTCCATACAGCTCCAAGTACTCCCAATCTGTGCTGGTCCCGCAGATATCCCGGGATGTTTTGGTCAAACCTTCAGCAGAGATGTTTGCACCCTTAAAATCGTTGCCAACACCTTCGGTTTTTACCCAGCATGAGAGCCTATAATATGTATCTT
Organism: Clostridium sp.; assembly: GCA_012798835.1. Lineage (GTDB taxonomy): Bacteria > Bacillota > Clostridia > Acetivibrionales > Acetivibrionaceae > Hungateiclostridium. The sequence goes on along the minus strand of JAAZML010000051.1, from coordinate 1,508 downwards.
TTTTTGCTTTAATGACTTGTTTATATCTGGAATCATTTTTGGAATTGTTAATTATAAGTGCACTCCTACTGCCACTATAGAAATGGTCTTCGTCAAGTATAAATTCCGTAACACCAGGTTTGGAATCCCAGCTATCCGAATACCAAAAATGTGGTTGGGAGGGTTCACCCTCCTCAAAACCCGGATTTTTGACAAGGTTATCTTTTTCGACCTGTGATAACACAGAAGAAATTGAAAAAAACTGCAACGCACAAACTAACACTAAAAATATTTTTAGCTTTCTACTGCCCATATTTATGCACCCCTCACTGTATTCTGTATAAAAAGCAGCAAGCATTTTAATATTACAGCTGAATATTTATGAACTCTTTTTAGATTTTATGGTAACAATTGATACCACTATTACTGCAAGAATAAGTACTGCCAATACTATTTTGCTTGCAAGATTAGAATCCCCGGGATCTTTTTCGCTCTTATTTTCTTTAGTGCTTTTCGGGGGCTGTTCATTATCGGCGGTTATATTGGCAACTATAGCATCCTCGGGTATCGAATCGATTTCCTCCATTTCTACACTGTCAAAGTAGGCCTTGCCCGTAGAAAGGCCGTTATACCCCCCCAGTGCAACTGTGAGATCAATTTTTTTGACACCTGCACCTACCGCTATATACAGTTCTGCAAGTTCCCAGCCATTGGAGGTGCCTTTAATTTGGTTGGATGTTACCAGCTGCTGTTCCACCGAGATATTTGCACCTTTACCTTCTTCACTCACATTTTCTGTTTTTATGTAGCAAGATACTTTATAATTTTTGTTTTCATCGACGGAAACAGCTTGAATAAGACGGCTATGGTCTTCAACATTATTAGTAATGGAAATGCATTTTTCACCAGAATGGTAGTCACCAGTTTCGATTTTGTATTCGGGTTGCGAGGAATCCTGTAGCCAGTTTTTTGTGAACCAATTTACAGGAAAATTATCGTCGGTAAGCTCAAAGGAATTATTAAATAGCATACCTTGTTTAGCTGCACACAAGCTTATTGTTGAGGACAGCATAAGCACTGCAATAGAAATTAATAAAATAATTTTTTTGGACATTTTATTTGCCTCCTTAATATTATACCATTATAAAATAATTATCTTAAAATAAGGAACAAATATCAACTGTTTTGATCAATTTTTTTATGTTCCATATGTTTGCAAGAAGATTTATCACTTATTATATATCTTGGCCTTTTCTTAACTTCATCAAATATTTTAGCAATATATGTTCCTATAATGCCCAGGCTAATCATGAGTGTGCTACCTATAATTAAAAGCAAAAGAATAACAGTTGTAAATCCACTCACAGCATTTCCCCCAAATTTCATGTACAAGGACTGTATACCAAGCACAAAAGAGCCAATAAGGAATACTATGCCCATTAATGTAACCAACTGCAGGGGGAGCGAGGAAAATGAGGTTATGGCATTAATTGCAAGCTTCATCAATTGCACCAACGACCATTTCGATT
>JAAZML010000001.1 GCA_012798835.1 Clostridium sp. | reverse complement strand
TGAAGATAAGCATCCGCTAGTATCTAAAAACTATCTTTAATCATTAAAAAACGATTTGTGTTAAATTTTCAAGGTGCAGATAGTAAAGCAATTTATTAGAGAGTGGCTTTCGACACTCTAATCATATTATTAGATTTGCAATCCTCTAGCATACGATTAAATTCTTTTCTTGAAGATCCTGTTTTACTGCTAGCTATATCTATGAAGGTATCAACAAGTAACCACTCAGGAACAGAGGCTACCATCCTTGTTAAGGCTGATATTTGTGCTGTTAGACCATTTAGTTGATCCATACTATTGGAACTTACACGACTATAAATAACAACAGGTCTCTCCCTCTTTGGGGGACGTGCTGGTATAAACTGTACCTTTTTATTGTAAGCCACTTATATCACCTTCTTGATATAGTTATTTTTTATTAGCTCATTTCTATCATTTATTGCACGGATATTATTCTTGACATACTCACAATAATTCACTGGTTTTATAGGAAAAAATGTTGTAAGTTCTAGCACTTCATAAGTCTCATCAACGAAGCTACCTTTTAATAGGAAGAAATCGCAAAAGTTTTTAAAGGTCCCAAATTTCTTAAACCATTCATATGAATCCTCGAATGCTTTATATAAGGCTTCAAAGCATCTTTTATCATCTTCAGTAATTTCAACATCTTTAAAGTTTTCAACTGTTTTTTTACAATAAGTCTCAAAACATGGATCTTTTATACTCTCAATAAAAAAGTAATAAGTTTTTAATAAAAACAATGTCCAATCAATCCTATCATAAAAACCATATCCTTTTCCTATTTCTCCCCCCCTTACTTGATTAATTGTTGGCTTCCCCTTATATCCCCTAGGCCATAAAATATGTCCTCCTAATGTTCTGCTCAATCTCAATAAGTTCTTTATTTCAAAGTCTCTATATCCTCCTATTAGCTTCATTTGATTGATTGAAGGTCCAATATAATCGGACGATAGTATAAAATCCACTTCTAACGATTTAGGATCTTTCAGCAAGAATATAGAATAAAATAAAGGCCCTTTAAATTTTTGTCCCCGAATCTGAGCACAGTTTATACCATATTTACACATTCTTGTATAATCATAAAAAAAAGTCTTATAAAGTGCATCATATAGTTTTGTACTTATTTCATCTGGATCTTTCCTGTCTTTTAGTTTAAATCCATTTTTTTCATACCCGGGATTCACATCTTCAAAATAATTAGTATAAATATAATTTTCTCCCATTGTTCTAACTTCCTTTCTTTATGAATAAGTCTACATGCTTAATTCAATTGCAGCCTACTCAACATTCTATCAACACAATCTTATGTTGATTATTCTATTTTGTAATATTTTACATCCAACTCATACACACAATCCTAAAAACATCTAGCTTGCACACCGAACTATTAAAATTTCTTTTTTTCTGACTTGTTCCCAAAAGCTTGTACAATAGCAGTTTATAGCCATTTCCTAGCCTATGATTTTTAGGTCTAAAAAGAACTTATTGTCCAAACCCTTATATATCAAGCTTTCAACTATATTCTATTTATCTATTCTTGACATCAATGCTACACACTCAACGTGCATCGTCCAGGGAAACATATCCACAGGCTGAACCTTCTGCACATTATATCCGCCGTCTGCCAAGTACCTCAAATCCCTTGCAAGAGTCGCCGGATTGCATGAAACATACACAATTCTAACGGGTTTCATATCAATAATGGTATCCAACACTTTCCCCTCACAACCCTTTCTTGGAGGATCTACAACAACCACATCCGCCTTTATGCCCTCTTTATATAACGCAGGCACCACCTTTTGGGTTTCCCCCGTTATGAATTCAACATTTCCTACACCATTTAATTTTGCGTTTTTCCTTGCATCCTTTATAGCTGCATCCACAATTTCCACGCCATAAACCCTTTTTGCTTGCCCTGATAAAAACAAAGATATCGTACCTATCCCGCAATATAAATCAAAGACTGTCTCCTGTCCAGTCAAAGATGCATATTCCAACACCTTTTTATAAAGCACTTCCGTCTGGATTGGATTAACCTGAAAAAATGACTGCGGTGATATTTTGAATTTAAAACGGCCTATATAATCAAAAATGCCATCCTTTCCATAAATAGCTTTTACCACTTTACCCATCACAACATTTGTCTTGGCTTTGTTAATGTTCAACACAATGCTGCTTATATGCGGAATTTCCCCTTTTAACTTCTCAATGAGTTCCCCTCTTCTTGGGATATCTTCCCCGTTTATAACCAATATGACCATTACATCCTCCGTGCGGAAACCAAAACGAGTTACAATATGCCTAACAAGGCCCTTACCCGTGGACTCATCGTAGATACTTATATCATTACTATGGATAAATTCTTTAATAATGGTCTTAATCTTATCGCATGTGCCATGTTGTATGGGACACACCGGACAATCTATAATTTGATGTGAACCCTTAGCAAAGAAGCCCACATGAATCTGTCCCCTATAACTTCCAACTGGATTTTGTGCCTTATTTCTATAGGCAAAGGGCTTTTCCATTCCAATGGTATTAAAGACTGGCACGTCGCCCAGCCCTCCAATTCTTTTTATACTTTGCTTTACTAGATCAGACTTAAATTTAAGACCTGCCTCATAGTTTATATGTTGAATATTGCACCCACCACACCTTTTATATGTGGGACAAAAGGGTTCACACCTATCGGGGGAAGTTTTTAAAATTTTGAGCAGTTTCCCAACCCCATAATTTTTATTTACTTTTATTATTTTTATTTCCGCCTGTTCATCTTTTAAGGCACCATCAACAAAGATCGTAAAGTTATCTATTCGTCCGACCCCCTGTCCTTCGTGTGTCATTCCATTGATGTCAATAATATAGTTTCGGTTTTTTTCGATCGGTATCAAAGTCCATATTCCTCCTTTGCCCTTACTTCCTGGGCATCGATAAAAGTTATCCCTTCTGCAGAGCCCCTTTTCATTATCGCCCACATTAATTGTTTCATAAAACTATTCTGTTTGTCTATATCCTCATTTTCCCCTACATTTTGCTTTTCACCTATAAGTGCAAGATATTTTTTTGCCCGGGTCATCCCAACATAAAGCAATCTTTTAGAATCCTCCATTTCCCTTTTTAATTTTTCTTCGTACAATTCTTTATACTTAGGGTTTGCCTGCTCATCGAATTCTTGGTTTTCGTCAAGACCCATACCTACAACTTTTTTATCTCCATCTATGAAAAAAAGGGGTTTGTTTTTCTTTGTCTGTAAATCTAAGTTCCTATCCATATCCGGGATTAGCACCGCCTCAAATTCAAGTCCCTTTGAGGCGTGTATAGTTAATATTTTTACTGCATTTCCCCCATCGCTATCAATAAAGGCTTCAGCGTCCAATCCACCGGATTGTTCCAACACTCCAAGATACGAAATTAGCTCCCTGGCATTATACAGACCCTTTCCCTCGAATTCCTCTACTATTTTTAAAAGTTTTTCTACATTTCTAAACTTTTTTTCTCCTTGCCTGAGCCCTAGAAGTATTTTGTTATATGAGGTCAGTTCAACAATTTTGTCCATCAGCTCCGAAGGACCTAGCACCCCCCCAAAACTACCAAGGGTACCCAAAACTTTCGCAGCTCTTTCAACTATCCATTGTTCTTCTTGAGATGCCATATTTACAAACCCTGACATAAGCTGACCCAACCCTTCACCGTTTTGACCTTTTATAAAAGCGGAAAACGATAACAATAAGTCGTCAGAAAACCCAAATATCGGGGAACGCAGTACAGTGTAGAGTGAAAGTAAATCCTTCGGGTAAAATACAAGCCTGTACAGCGAAAGTATATCTTTTATTTCTTGTCTATCCCAAAAACCAATTCCCCCTATCACAGAATAGGGAATCTGGCTTTCTACTAAAGCATTTTCTATCTCCAAAAGGGATGCTCTATTCCTTAAAAGAATAGCCACGTCCCGATATTCATAGCCCCTTTTTATGATCATGTTGATAACTCCTGCAATAACTTCGCCCTGGTAGCTCTTCCTATCCAAAATCACAGTATTGGGGTATTTATCCCGCAAAACATAATTTAAATTCTCTGCCAATTCGTCAGATAATAATAAACTCTTTGCCAATTCCCACCTAGTCTTAGGTCTATCCCTTTTAGGCAGACCTTTTTCCCAGGTAATAAGCTCAATCTCCCCTCCCGTTTTATCAGGAGTTCCTGGAAATTCAAGTTTTTCGTATGGATATAAAAGCTGGCTGAATACAGCATTTATTATGTCAATTATGCTTTTTGTGCTCCTATAGCAGTTGTTTAGGGTCTTAACGCTGCCAAATCTGGAAATCTCCCCGCAGGTTTCCTCCAGTATCCTATAATCAGAGCCCCTAAACCCATAAATAGATTGTTTGTGATCTCCCACAATAAACAACCTGCCTGCAGGTATCTCACCCTTTACCCAAATTAAGCGGTCTATGATTTTCTTTTGCAGGGGGTTTACATCTTGAAACTCATCAACCATAATGACTTTGAAACGTTCCAAATACATTTCCCTAATTTCATCATTTCCAAGGAGATCATAGGTTAGGATCTCAAGATCATTAAAGTCTAATAAACCTTCCCTTTGCTTATAATCTTTATATTCTCTATCTAGCCTTTCGAGAAGAGTAAGTGCAACCTCTTCCAGCAGTTTTGTACAATTCTCTGCACTATTTACAAGATCCTGCCCATTACCAAAAGATTTGGGTGAAAAACTAGATCCTTTAAATTCTAGCCCCTGCTCCCTCGCAGAATCAAACGCAGACAAAACACCTCGCTTAAATCTATCTAAAAAAAATGTTACAGGATAGTATTTTACCAAATATTCCATGATACCTTCACTATCTTCATCTTCCACGAAGCCATTAAATACATGCTCAAAAACCTTTGAAGTAATGATCGTTTTGTCCGTTTCCTCCATGACATTGAAATCTGGAGCAATTCCAAGCACGGCAAAATTCTCCCGCAAAATCTTTGTACAAAAACCATGAATGGTATCAATGTTCCCATTCGTTATATTCATCCTTATATCAGCAAGCCTCTTTTTTAAAATAGTATCGTCCATTTTGGAGATCCTATCGGTTAGCTCCCTGCGCACTCTATTCTGCATTTCCATTGCAGCTTTTCTTGTAAATGTAATAGCAACTATATCATCAACAAAAATCGTTGGAATCTCTAAAAGATATCGAACAAAGCGCTTTATAAGCACTCTTGTCTTTCCCGAACCTGCACCAGCTCTCAAGGCCGTATTATTATTTATATCCAATGCTTTTGCCTGCTCATAGTTGACTTCAAAAACCCTGCAAAGTTTATCCACCTTTCAGCCCTCCTTTCTCGCAAGCCTTATCCGCTCATACCTGCACACCCCGTCATAATTGCAACCAAATATAGCTGATGCAGGGCATTCCTTTGGGGGCATAAAATAACCGTTTCTAATGTTACTGATTACTTTTATGGCCTCGGTCTCGACCCATGAAAGCAGGATCTCCATATTAACCTTATCCGGAGTACTTCTTGTCCCTTTCCTACCTTCAAATAAAGCCTTTTTAATATCTTTACGTATAATGCCATTCCATTCGAGCCTTTCAATACTATAATAAAGAGCCGCCAGACATTCTGGATTCTCTATACTAAATCTATCTTTTATAATTCTGCCAAGTTCATTACAATACAATGCAAGCTGTAAATCCTTTCCCTCAATACATTCTTTAATACCCTTAACCCTGCCCTTTTTATAATCATAAACAACAAACCTTCCCGTATAAAAGCCTTGCTCATCGGCTTCCAGATCAACCCTGTCCACACGCCCTTTTAAAATAGCGTTCCCGCCCCCGAAACTTGTTTCAAAATCCTCCTCAAGCATTACGGGTTTTAAAGTAAGACCCGTTACTTTACGATATCTTAACATATTTTTCGCATCAAATATAATAAAATTTCTAAGGACTGTTAAAATCTCTTCTGAAAAAAAGTTCCTGAGCCTTTTCGGTATTGAACCAAAATTTAGATTAGATGATATATTATCGAATATGCTAGTAAGCAATTTGAAATCAGGTATACAGGGGTTTTTATTTTTTAAATGATACCTGTATAGCACCTTGTGGTAAAAGTCCCCCATATTAAGCATTTCTAGCAGAGTATCATCCTCTTCTAAAAATCCCAATACTCTCTGCACAAAATAAATAAAAGGACATCTTATATAAGCATTTAGTGAAGATACCGAGATACTGCTGCCCATGCCCTTGTATAAAGATGATGGATCACTGAGTTTTCCATCATAAGCATCAAATTGATTTCCCATTTCCCTTGAAAATTCAATATTTGACGCATGCATGAAATATTTAACCGGTCCTATACTTAAAACCCCTTTTTGTTGTTTCATCCGCTCCCTCATACTTACAGGCAAAGAAACTACATTATCTCTACATTTTGTATTCAATACAAAAATTACTTCGTCAACAAACGGCGATGCAAGCATTACCTCGCCACTTTCGTCTAAAGTCCTGTAAGATATATAAAGCCTTTTAAAAGCAGAGGCAATACATGCATTAAATGCAAGTTTTTCACGCTCTAATTTTAGTCTTGGTTGCCCTAACTTAATTCCCCTTTCATACAACTTCCCTATCTCGTTTATAGAAAAAAGCTTCGCATGCTCTATTGGTGCCGGAAACACCCCTTCGTTGACTCCGAGCATAAAAACAGTATCATAAATCTGCCCACGGCTAAAGCATGGTAAAATGAATCTAATACCTTTTTCATCCCCCGACATTTGATCCATCTTAATTTCCAAAGCAGCATCGGATATATCTCCTATTAATTCCCTGACCCCAGCTTTTCTCCCATAAACACCGTACCTTTCATATTCATGATAGAGTTTTGAAAAAAGGTTGGAAAACACCTCTAATGCCGTCCTGTCCCTTTCCCCCAATCTCCCGTTTAGTAATTTTTCTTTATGAAGAAGTGAAATATTCTTATCTATTTGAAGCTTATTTAAAAGCACACTAAAAGCCTCAATTCCATCCGATGTTTTGTTTTGTAAAATTCCGTTAAAGTTGGAAATGTTGTTGAGGTATCCCTCCATTGCTTCTATGCTTGTTTTGTTCACTGCGTTCTTTGCATACTCATTTAAAAAAAACTGAAAGTAATCGCCCTGGGTATCCATTTTAAATATATCTTCGGCAATCCCGAGCAATCTGTCGATTTTAAAGCCTTCACTTTCAATCACTTCAAAGGGCAATAAATATTTTGAGCATATCACTGTTATAAAGGCCGTCTTAAATTCACCCTTTATACCCAATCTCCACAACGCCAAAATATCCCTTATCAAAGGTATTTCGGTAAGGGGTTCTCCCTGATTAATCCCTATTGGTATGCCGTATTCCCCAAATATCTTAGCAGCTTTTTTCCTATAAACTCCAGCATCGGCCACTACAATCGCTATCTTTGACGGGTTTATACTTTGCCGATGTATAAGCTCCTTTACCTTTAAGGCAACAGCCCTTATTTCATGTTCAATACAGGGACTGTTGTTTATTTCAAAGTTTTCCCTTCCAATGGGTATATCCCCATTACCGGAGTAAAGGCTCTGGGCAATTGATATAAAATGCGTATCCATCAAAGTTTCTTCTGCTTTTTTCCCGGTCCCAAACTCAAAACCTATTTCCTTTAAATCCTTTATTATCCCCTGTTCAAGAAATTTCTTATTATTTTTATTTTTGAAGGGCAGGTTTGCATACATAGATATATCTGGGTTCTCCCTATAAATGTTTTCTAAAAGAGAGAGGTTCACAGGATCTATTTCAAAAAAACCGTCAATAACAATTGTTGATACATTCTTAAACAGATCCGAATTAGCACAAATTTCTGCCGCCGCAATAGATACATCATCCGAATCTATCATATGCTTTTGTTTTTTTGTTTTCTCATAAGAAGAATAGATTTCTTGCAAAGCCCGGCACTTTCTTAACAAATTTCCTTCAAGCTCGTTAATCTTAAAGTGCAATTCTTCCGGTTCAATGTTTTGGCGTTTGAGGCTGCTTAGAATGTCTATTAAAAGCCTTAAAAATCCTGGCTCAGTTTTAACCTTGTTATAATACATCCCTCTATCAAGCCTAGATAATATGTGTTTTAAAAGAATTCTTTTTCCGATATTGTCTATCAAATGAAAATGCTTTAAATGTTCACCTGCTATTAGCTTCTCTAAACAACTAAAATCCATAATATAACAGTAAGGAGACAGCGTGGGGGGCAATCTTAAAAATTCGTTTTTTTTCGTAAAATCCAATATATTGCATCTAATTCCTTCCTCATTAAAATAATGCTTCATTTCAAGCATTGCTTCCTTTGAAGGTAGGATATAAAAAACCTTTGAACTATCGTTTGCAAGTCCTGCGCATTTTGCTGCAAGTTTTTTGCACCTGTTACTGCCAAAAGGATCATAAAAAAGCCTTCTCACAAAATCCCCCCTATCCCGTCCAAATTTTTTCTAATACCAAAATATCATATGAAAATTCTACATCTGGAACACACTACCACAAAACAAAAATATAGCACACAATTCCCAAGACAATAGTGTTTATGCATCAAAACTAATGGGTATAATTAATAATTTTAATACCGGAACCGAGCCTCTTTTCAATTGCCAGTCTTATTTGTTCTCTATGCGGGCAGGGAAAACCTATGGGCGTACCTTTCGTGATACACGATGCTAAAACTATTGTATCAGCACCCCGTTCTACCATTTTGTTCGCTCTTATAACAGCCTTTTTTCCCGGACAACCCCCACAGGTGTTTATTCCTATTATTTCAATATCCTCCCCAACACTTTCAAAAGCGAGTTTTCTCTCTCTGACAACTTTGAAGCACGCCGTGCCCGGGCACATATCTTCAGTCTGCATACATCTAATTATACCAATTTTCATAAAACCATCTCCCTATTGTGTATTTTATCATAAAACCCGTGCAGGGTATCACATTTTCTATATACCTAGCTTTTGTTTTGTCACTTATGCCTTCAAAACGTATGCCCTTACCAACTAAATGGCAAGGGCATATGTTTATGGCTTTTATCCGCAAAATTTTATTGCATTTTAACAATTCAAAACTCGGCCAATAAATAATCCAAGATTAGTAGTTTTCTTTGCGAACTTCAAAATATGATTTGGAATACTTACATACAGGACAAACCTCCGGGGCTTTTTTACCCATTACCAAATGCCCGCAGACCCTGCACTCCCACATGGTTTCTTCACCCTTTTCAAAAACCTGCTGCATTTCAACATTTTTCAGTAACGCTCTATAGCGTTCTTCATGGGCCTTTTCGATGGCAGCAACCCTGCGAAATCTTTCTGCTAAAGCCTTAAACCCTTCCTCTTCGGCATCTTTTGCGAAACGATCATACATATCCGTCCATTCGTAATTTTCACCTTCCGCAGCCTGCAAAAGATTTTCAGCTGTATCCCCAAGTCCCCCCAATTCTTCAAACCAAATTCGTGCATGTTCCTGCTCGTTTCTTGCTGTTTTTAAAAATAACTCTGAAAGCTGATCGTAGCCCTCTCTTTGTGCAATGCTTGCGAAATAGGTATATTTATTTCTAGCCTGACTCTCGCCAGAAAAAGCCTCCATAAGGTTTTTTTCCGTTTTTGTTCCAGAATATTTATTGGTTTTCTTTTCACTCTCTTCTATGGGTACAAAAACCGAGGCTGGCTGATTACATTGGGGACATCTAAAGTCCTCTGGCAGATCGCCTTCGTGGATATACCCACATACTGTACAACGATATTTTTTCATCTTAATTTCCTCCCGTGTTTTTGAATTACTTTGATCATATTCTTCTATCTCTCCAAGATCCTCCAGCAACTTTTTGACCTTTTCAACAGGCAGACCTTGCCACTTCCCATTTTCCAAAAGCGATTTTAGAAAATCCTTTGAATTTTTGCTTTGAGGCAGCATATATCCAGCTTCCCGTATAAGATCTTCCGCCATTATTCTGTTGGATTTCTCTATTGCACGTAAAAGCCTTCCGGGCATTTGGGAAGCAATATTCTCCTGCTGTGTTTTGCTCCTTACAAGCATCTTCAAGGCATCTATAACCTCGCTGATTTTCGGCTGTTGCGGGGGATATTTAGTAGGAACCATCGAAATAGCTCCCGATGGACAAGCGTCGGCACAATCTCCACAACCAATACATTTTGAAACATCAATAATGCTATCCTCCGTATCCGAGGCTCCTGTAGGGCAAACGTAAAGACATAAACAATCCTTGGTGCAAAGTTCTATATTTCTTACCGCATATTTCCTGCTCACTCCACTACCTCCCTTCAATCATTTCAAATTTTTGGTTTGGCACCTTGCAGACGGGGCATACCTTAGGCAATTCATCGCCGATATAAATAAATCCGCAGATCGTGCAAACATAAATTCCAGTATTTTGGAGCATTTGCTCCCCCTCTCTTTTGTATCGTGTCAGTATAGACTTTAGAATTCGTGTAACCTTCTCACTCCACACTAGAGCCCTTAAGGCACCACGATCCTCCGCATCAGATGAAATCTTATGTGCAATCGGTAGATCCTTTGAAAGGTTTTCTTCAACCAGAGATAAGAGATTCTCTAAATTAGAATCCTCGTGTGGTGCCGTTGCCCCCTTAAAATATTCTGCTAACTCCATAAAAAGTGCTGCTTCACCCATTTTGTATTGCTTTTCACAGCCACGGGCTAAATTTGTGCATAAAACACTTGCTTCCAGCGAGGATAGTTCCTTTATATCCGATGGCGTCTCTAAAATTGTGGGTATAGAAGCTTCTTCCTTTGTATCCCCGTTGTCCCCCTCAATCTCAAACTCCGCTTTGCTTGCTCCACAAAGGGGGCAAACCCAATCTCCAGGTAGTTCGTCCCATAATGTACCCGGAGCAATCCCTTCCTTTGGTATACCTTTTGCCTCATCATATACATATCCGCAAACGGTACATACATACCTTGACATAACAATACCTCCTTCGTCTCTTTATTTATAATTTGTGGTATTAAAAAACCCGCATCCCTACCTTAGGAGCACCAATACACATGCTTGTACTGTTTCCAATCCAAGTTCATTTGCCATCTCTATGAGTCCAGGTGTATGCGTACCCGGCTGAAACCAGATATATTTAACCCCTAGCTGGGCTGATTCCTCAATAACGGCTTTCACTCTTTTAGGCGAAACGACCATAACAACCACATCTGGCAACTTGGGAAGTGCGGATAAATCCTTGTAACATGTGTCTCCCTCTACAATCTCGTATAGAGGGTTTACAGCATAGACTTCGTATTCTCTGCTCTTTAATTTTTTGTAAATCATATTTCCATACTTTTCAGGATTTTGGTTGGCACCAACCACCGCCCAAACTTTTTTCTCAAGCAATAGCTCTTCTAGCATAGTAAAAACACCCCCTATTGAACGTCCAATATAGTTATACCACTTTAATATAAACTATAACATAAAGATACATATTCATTTTTATTTGAGATATTGAAATAACAATTTAATTAGGAAAGTAGAAATTTGAATAAATTTCATTGTACTGCTTTGAGCGGAATAATGTAGGGTCTATTATAAACTGTATCCTTTATAATGTGAGATTCTATACCATACACTTTTTTTATATTGCTAGGGGAGAGTACAACCTCAGGCCTCCCCCGAACAACTACACTGCCTTCTTTTAATAAAATCATATGATCACAGTACATAGAAGCAAGGTTTAGGTCATGCAAAACCGTAACTACGGTCTTTTTTTTTCTAACCATACTTCTTATTATATCTAATACTTCGATTTGATGATGTATGTCAAGATTTGAGACCGGCTCGTCCAACAAGATTATGTCGGTTTGCTGTGCTAACGCCCTTGCTATAAACACCCGCTGTCTTTCTCCCCCGCTTATCTCATTTATTCTTCTATTTCTCAAATCCCAAACATTTGTTGCCATCATGACGTTTTGGGCAATATCCATATCCTTGGCACTTTCCGTTTGGAATCTGCCCAAATGCGGATGTCTGCCCATGAGCACTATATCTACAACTGAATACTCACAATCGGTGGCTGTTCCTTGATATAAAAATGCCAGCTCCTTTGATAATTCTCTAGTCTTTATTCTATTAACATCCAATCCATTTATGTATACTGCACCGCTCTTAGGTTTAAGGCTTTTAGCAATGCTTTTTAATAATGTGGTCTTGCCCGAACCGTTGGGTCCTAGTATTCCATAAAAGATACCTTCTTGCAAGGATATGGATATATCTTTTAATACCCCCTTCCCCCCGTAGGATATATTCACATTTTGCACCTGTATTGGTTTTTTACCAGCACTATGCATCAAATCAATTCACCTTCCTTTTGCTTCGTAGTAGAACAGAGATGAAATATGGGGCTCCAAATATCGCTGTTAGCACGCCTACCGGTATCTCTGAGGTGGGTGCTCTTGCAATCGTGTCACAAAGAACCAAAAATATTGCACCCGCGGCTGCAGAAAAAGGCAATACTACCCTGTTGTCAAATCCCATAATCAGACGTATGGTATGCGGAATAATAAGGCCGACAAAACCTATAATCCCACTTACTGCAACACAGGATGCAACTATAATAGAACATATTACAAGAAGTATTCTCTTGACTTTCCCAACCTCAACCCCAAGACTTTTCGCTTCCTTCTCGCCGGCAGATATTATATTCAAATCCCGTGCAAAAAAACTAATTGTAACTGTCCCCAAAACCACCACCGGGAGCAGCAGCATCACCTGCTTCCATGTAGTATAAGCTGTGCTTCCCATCATCCAAAACGTGATTTTTTCTATTCTTTCTTTATTAAAAATCATCATGACGGATATAAGGGATGTGGCAAAAAAGCTCACTGCTACACCCGCCAATAGAAGATGTGTATTAGAAACCATCGACCCCGATTTTGCAATGCTAAAAACAACGAATACCGTAAGCAATGCAAAAACAAAAGCCGACAGTGTTACCAAGCTAAATCCGCCTACTGACTTGTTGGAGGCGAAAATAATAGCAATACTGGCCCCCAAAGCAGCGCCTGAGGATACCCCCAGGATGTACGGATCGGCCATGGGGTTTCCAAACATTCCCTGATATGCCGCACCAACGACCGAAAGGCCCATTCCTATAACAGCTGCCGCCACAATACGGGGAAGCCTTATATTTAATACGATTACCCCGTATATATCATTAACCACATCTTGTCCAACAAATTTTCTTATAAGCGGTATCTTTTTTAGTATTATACGCAGAGCATCTAAAAAGGAAATATCCGCTGCCCCTATTGTTGTGGAAAGTACCATCACAAACATTAGTAAAATTACCCC
>JAAZML010000107.1 GCA_012798835.1 Clostridium sp. | reverse complement strand
TAGAAGAATATGCTGCGGCAAAGGCAGAGTGGTTAAATGACATGAATAGCTGGTTTACATCAACTACTACTGCCTTTGAAAAAGAACTATCAGATAAGCAAGCAGAATATAAGGCTTTAGCGGAAACTTATCTTAATCAAATTGAAAGTTTAATTGGTGATGTAGAAGCTGGAGAACTGCTAAATCGTGTCCGCTGGCTGCAGGAAAACTTAGGGTTTATTCCTATTGATGCTGGGGACTTTTTTGAAGACTATATTGACTTTTCACCAGATGGCGGAGAGTTTTAAGGAGGAGTGAATAATGGCAACAATTAAAATTAAACGAGGGCAAAGTGCTAACTTGCCAAGCCTTAATCTCCAGGCAGGAGAGCCGGCCTTTACTTTAGATACGGGTAAGCTTTATGTGGGAGATGGAACTCAAAAGGTTCTAATTAACCCCAATATTGGAGCAGGTGAAATAACAGATGCAAACATAGGAAACAGGACCATAGATCAAGGAATAGCTGCAACAGTTTCTAATACAGGAACTATAACGCAGCTATTTTCTTTTCTGGCGAAGATTATTAAAGGGATCATTGGTAAAGCCAACTGGTATGATGCCCCGGTAAAGACTTTGGAGGGACTTAATACGGATGTATCAAACCATGCCGGAAATAGCATTGTTCATGTAACAGCCGGGGATAAAAGTAACTGGGGAGATAAATACACCAAAACAGAGATAGACAACAAGTTTTCTACTTTGGAGACTAATATCGACTGGAAGGAGTCAGTAGGCTCTTTTTCTGATATCGCTACCACCTACCCCACCCCAGAGGATGGGTGGACGGTAAACGTCAAGGATACGGATTACACTTACCGATATAGCGGAAGCCAGTGGATTGCCATTTCCGCCAATGCCATACCAAAAGCAACTGGAAGTGTTGATGGCTTAATGGCAAAAGAAGATAAGTCTAAGCTTGATGGAGTAGCAGCTGGAGCTAATAACTATACCCATCCAGCTAGTCATGTAGCTACTATGATTACTCAAAGTGCTACTCATCGTTTTGTATCAGATACTGAAAAAGCGACTTGGAGTGGTAAGGCAGAGCTAAATAGCCCTGAGTTTTCTGGCACTCCAAAAGCACCAACACCTAGTACTGAAGATAATTCTACTAGAATTGCTACAACTGCTTATGTTAGATCCTTAGGTTATATTCCAGCCAGTGGTGCTATTGATGGCGGTTCATTTTAAGAAAGAGGTGATTAAAATTGGCAAATAAAATACAAATAAGGCGAGGGCTAAAAGCAAATCTACCTGCGTTAGATGTGGGAGAACCTGCCCTGTGCACTGATACGAAGGAAGTCTTTATAGGAAATACCGGCGGAAATGTGCCTCTTATTAATAAGGAAGCAATGGATGAACACCTTAAGGACTATACTCTGCAAGTTCCTTATGCCCAAGCTGTAGGTTCAGCCAATGCTTATACTGCTTCATTAACTCCAGCCCTAACAGCTTATACAGAAGGAGTAGCTATTGCTGTAAAAATAAATGCAACTAATACTGGAGCATCAACTATTAACATTAACGGGCTAGGTGCTAAATCCATCAGAGATCCAAGGGGCAATACTCTGCCGGCAGGAAAGCTAACAGCTGGAAGTATTTATACATTGAGGTACAATGGAACAAATTTTATCTTACAGGGTGAAGGGGCATCGGGAAACGCTACTGCATCTGACCTTCTCTCTGGCAAAACAGCTTCTACAGATGCAGGGGATATTACTGGAACTATGGCAAATAGGGCCGGTCATGTTACTGCCGAGAGCAGCAGTGTGAGTGGTACAACTTTGAGATTTAGGCCGCAACCAGGTTACTATGATGGCAGTACCAGTAATAGCGTACAACTTAGCAATGCTAACTTTATCGCCGCCAATATTCGTAGTGGAGTTAACTTATTTGGCATCACTGGAACTATGCCTGTGAAGCCAGATGATTATAGAGGTTCTCCAGGAGGGCAATATTTAACACATGGGGACATGACAAACGGTGGTTACTTTGGTAGATATACTGGGATAGGAACAGGGGCACAAATTTCAACTTTTGCCACAATAACAATTGGAAGTACGCAGTTTTATCCAAGTACATCTATAGAGTGGGTAAAGTTTGGTTTTGAGAACAAAATAATTTTTATAGCTCAGAAACCTATCAGAAAATCAGTATCTTGGGATGATTTAAATGCTAAAGGTTGTGTATATGGGACAAAGATTTTTACTATAGATGGTATAACCTATAAATGTAGACTTGTTAGGATTAGAAATGACGACCCTGGTACTACAGATGGTAGGGAATTACTGTTATTAAGAAAGTTACAAGGTACATGGGATTCGTTGAGTGCTACGGATTTGCATATGATATCTGGTCTGCCACCTACTGGGGCCAGATGCCTTGCGCAAGAAACTCAAGAGGGATATTCAGCGAATTGTTATGGATTTGATAATTCAGTAGGTACACAATCGAAAAATGATAGACAAGATTGGTTTGGTTGGAGACCAGTTTTGGAAGTTATATAATAGGAAGCTATAATTTGCATTGGCACCCTAAGTGAGGCGCTATTTTTTATGGAGAAAGTGGGGTTAGAAAATGAAATCAATATGGATTAGCATCCAGCTTGGGTTTACCGCAATCGGTGGTTTCCTTGGCTGGTTCTTAGGTGGATTTGATGGTTTTCTATATGCTCTCGTAGCCTTTGTAGTAATTGACTACATTACAGGAGTTATGCTGGCAACCTTAGAAAAAAGACTATCTAGCGAAATAGGAGCAAAGGGCATCTTTAAAAAGGTCCTGATTTTTGCCTTAGTGGGCATTGGTCACATTGTAGATAGTCACATTATCGGAGATGGCAGCGTGGTTCGCACCGCAGTCATCTTCTTTTATTTGTCCAATGAAGGGATAAGCATTTTAGAAAACTCATCAAAAATCGGGCTTCCCATACCAGAGAAGCTAAAGGATGTATTATTTCAGCTGCGAGAAAAGGGGGACAAAAGTAAATGAATTTAAGAAAACTAATCTTAACAAATAATGAATGCTATAAATCAGGAAAGACTATTACTCCTAAAGGCATAATGCTTCATTCCACCGGTGCTAATAACCCCTATCTTAAAAGATATATCGGGCCGGATGATGGGTTACTGGGGAAAAACCAATATAACAATCATTGGAATCAAGATAAGCCTGATGGGAGGCAGGTATGTGTTCATGCCTTCATAGGAAAGCTTGAAGATGGTTCTATAGCAACTTATCAAACACTTCCTTGGAATCACAGAGGCTGGCACGCTGGTGGGAAGGCAAATGACACCCATATTGGCTTTGAAATTTGTGAAGACAACCTAATGGATGCAACTTATTTTAATAAGGTTTATTCGGAAGCAGTGGAGCTTTGTGTATATCTTTGCAAGGAATATAATCTTAAAGAGAAAAATGTCATTTGCCATAGTGAAGGACATAAGCATGGGATTGCAAGTAATCACGCAGATGTAATGCACTGGTTTCCTAAACAAAAAAAGAGTATGGATACCTTTAGGGCTGATGTGAAAGCCTTATTAAACCCGGTGCCAATACCTAAGCCAGCAGGGAAATTATATCGGGTTCAAGTGGGAGCATATTCTGTTAAAGCTAATGCAGATGCAATGCTTGCCAAAATTAAAGCTGCTGGGTTTACTGATGCCTTTATAAAATATGAATAATTTAAGTACCCCATTTAACCCGGAGGATATAAAAGTTCTCCGGGCTTTTTCTATTTTAGGGGTTCGAATCCCTCACTTTTTTCCTATATAGGTAAGGGCATATTGAGAAGTTAAGATATTTTTTTAAGTTAAATCTCTTATTTTTGCTATCTAAAACAATAGTGGAAAATTAGCGAGATATAACTTGATAAAGAGTCAAAAGCATTTTAATATGCTACTACCCAAAGAGAAAGGAGGATGAAAATGCAGTTAAATCAAGCTATAGAAAGCTTTATCGATTACTTGGAAATG
>JAAZML010000108.1 GCA_012798835.1 Clostridium sp. | reverse complement strand
TATCTATGTGATTATCAAATAAAGTCTTTCCAACCTCATCCCCGCAAACCCGCATGGTTGATGGATGGGGAAAAATGGATGAAAATAGAGATGTTCCTCAAAATGGATGGTTTGATTGAATTAAATGGGAAAGATGGAAGGGATAAAAGTAAAAAAAGGTGTTCCTTTTTTAGGGGTTTTATAGGGATAAGGAATAAGGGAAAAGGGATATAGGGGAGGATGTAGGGAAAAGAAAAAACCTTTGTAACCTATATGATAAATGGATTACAAAGGATTGATTATTTGATTGGAAGGCTATCCTTGCCCCTTGAACCTATCCCCTTAACCCTGCAGTTAAGGAACATGTTTATTTGCAGTGGAACGAGTTTATTTACAAAGGAAAGAGTTTATTTGGTGTTTACAGGGGGCAACCCTGTATTTGCCCCTAATCGTAATATTTCACCATCAGTGCCCTAACATAGCCCCGATCCTTTGTGGTGGAATCCACATAAAAATTCCCGCCGTAGTAAAAACGCATGAGTTCCCTATATTTTGAGGCGGTATGCAAACTTACCTTTTTAACTCCCGAGGATATAAGAAGCTTATCTACTAATAACATCATGGATCTTCCTATACCCATATCGTGATACTGGGGACGCACACCGAATCTGCTTATGTATGCAGTATTATCAGGGGATATTTGGATGCGTATTGTACCTACCGGTAGATCGTCAATCATTGCAATAAATACTTCTTTTGATTCTATATCATTTTTGATATCTTTAACTGACTCTCCTAGAGCTTCCATTGTACCCGAGAAACCTGTATCCTTGATGTACTTTTCAAATGCCTCCTCAATAATACCTTGAATTGCCTTTGCATCACAGGGTTGGGCCTTTCTTATAATAAAAGAATAATCCATGGCAATCACCTACGATCTATTTCCCAAAAGCAATGCCATTACGGCTTTTTGGACATGTATTCTATTTTCTGCTTCATCGAAAACCGCAGAGTTCGGACCATCAATTATGTCTTTGGTGACCTCGAAACCCCTGTAGGCCGGTAAGCAATGGAGAAATATGGCATCGGCTTTGGCTTTGGAGAATAATTTTGTGTTTATCTGGTAGGGCATAAAGAGCTTAATTCTTTTTTCTTTTTCAGTTTCCTGGCCCATGCTTATCCATGTATCGGTATATACAACATCGGCGTCTATGATGGCTTCTTCTGGGTCTTGTGTCAATGTGATATTTGCTCCCGAAATTTTTGCAGCTTCCAAGGATTCGGAAATTATTTGCTGATCACATTCATATCCTGCAGGCGAAGCAACGGCTATGTGCATGCCTACCTTTGCACATCCATGTAAAAGTGAATTTGCAATATTATTACCATCTCCAATATATGCAAGCTTTAAATCCTTTAGCCTTCTTTTGTATTCATAGATTGTCAAAAGATCAGCCAATATTTGGCATGGATGCAAAAGATCAGTAAGCCCATTTATGATAGGGATACTTCCGTATTGTGCAAGCCCCTCAACGTCTTTGTGCGCAAAGGTTCTTATCATTATACCGTCTACATACCTAGATAAAACTTGGGCTGTATCATAGATGGACTCGCCCCTTCCAAGCTGTATGTCATCAGAGCTTAGAAAGAGGGGATGGCCCCCTAGCTGGTACATTCCTACCTCAAAAGAAACCCTGGTTCTAGTGGAAGACTTTGTGAAAATCATCCCTAGGGTTTTGCCCTTTAGTAATTGGTGGGGAACACCTTCTTTGAGCTGAGCTTTGAGCTCTGCGGCAAGCTCAAGTATAGATTTTATTTCTGCCGCCGACAAATCATGCAGGCTTATCAAATGATTCATATAAAAATTCCTCCAAACTTTATAAAATGTATCTTAAAGTCTATTTTGAATACTCATCCAACGAGCATATTTCAATTTCATTTCCCGATACCATATGTTCTAAAATCGAAATCATCGAACGGGCGGTATCCAAGGAAGTTATGCATGGAATATTATATTCAGTTGCTGTCCGTCTAAGTATAAAACCCGATCTTTTAGGGTGCTTACCTATGGTTGGTGTGTTTATAACCAACGATATCTTATTAGATCTAATAAGGGGAATTACCCCGTTGTCGGGTACCATTTCTACATCAATGCCCATCGCCGAAAGATTCATATATGTTCCTTCAGAGGCCATCAGGTTGAAACCTAGAGCATGGAGAGTTTGGGCTAATTCCACACTTTCTTTTTTATTTCTGTTAGCTATTGATAGAAGTACATTTCCGCCGGAGGGTATTTTAAGCCCCGAGGCAGTCAAAGCCTTAAAAAGAGCTATGTGATAGTCCTTTGATACCCCCATTACCTCACCGGTTGACTTCATTTCCGGTCCTAGAAATGTATCGACCGTGGCAAGTTTGGAAAAGGAGAAAACCGGGGCCTTCACTACTGTATATTCGGATTCTTTATATAGGCCGGGCGCATAACCCAAATCCTCCATCTTATAACCGAGGATAAGTTTGGTAGCCACGTCTATCATGGGTATACCAGTAGCTTTACTCATTACTGGAATGGTGCGACTAGCACGGGGGTTAACCTCTATTACATAGACTCTATTGCTGTGATCTATAACAAATTGGATGTTAAACAGCCCGATTATTTTGAGGGCTTTTGCAAGCCTTGTAGAATAATCTACAATTTTATTTTTTGTTTCTTTATCGAGACTTTGGGGAGGATATATGGATATACTGTCCCCCGAATGAACACCGGCTTTTTCGATATGCTCCATTATGCCGGAAATCAAAACGCTATCGCCATCGCAAAGACCGTCTATTTCTACTTCTTTTCCCACGATATATTTGTCTATAAGAACGGGATGCTCTGTAGAAATATAAGCAGCACGCTTCATATATTCCTCTAGGGTTTCATCGTTATATACCACTTCCATTGCACGACCGCCGAGAACATACGAAGGTCTTACAAGGACGGGGTATCCTATTTCTTCTGCTATTAGCATAGCAGCTTCAAAGGAAAAGGCTGTTTTCCCTTCGGGAAGGAGTATGCCTAGCTTTTGGGAGAGATCTAAAAATTTATCTCTGTCTTCCGCAATATCAATACTTTTAACCGAAGTACCAAGGATATTTACACCCTCATCGGCAAGGGTCTGAGCAAGATTAATAGAGGTTTGACCCCCGAATTGGACAATTACTCCCAGGGGTTTTTCCCTATGTATTATATCGAGAATACATTCCTTTGTAAGGGGTTCAAAGTACAGCTTATCGGATGTATCGAAATCAGTGCTTACTGTTTCAGGATTGTTATTTACTATTATTGACTCAAAGCCAAGAAGTCCTAAGGTTTTTACGGAATGGACGCTGCAATAATCAAATTCAATGCCCTGACCGATTCTTATTGGACCTGATCCTATGACCATAATCCTTTTTTGATCGGAGCTGGGCACATCATCTTTTTCCCCATAAGTTGAATAATAATAAGGTGTCATGGCTTTAAACTCGCCTGCGCAGGTATCTACAACCCTATATACAGGACGGATTGCAAACCTATCTCGAAGAGCCAAAATGGTTTCAAGGGGGACATTTACGAGGTTTGCAATATAAGAATCCCCAAATCCCATCCTTTTTGCTTTAGTATAAAGGTCATAATCCAGCCATGCAATCCCGGAATTTTTGATCTCTTCGGCGAGTTTGACTATTTTTTTTAGTTTTCGTATAAAGAATTCATCAATTTTGGTTATATTCACTACTTTATCTGCTGATATTCCTTTTTGAAGTACCTTACATATTGCAAAAATGCGCTCATCACTAGGGATTCTAATAAAGTCGAGAAGCTGTTCTACCGTTTTATTTTCGAAAAGGCTAAGCCCCAGCTGATAATTCATTTTTATATCAAGAGAGTCTATAGCCTTTAATATGGATTCTTCGAAGGTTCTGCCTATAGCCATTACTTCCCCTGTAGCCTTCATCTGGGTACCCAAGGATCTGTCGGCGTCTATAAACTTATCAAAGGGCCAGCGGGGGACCTTTGTGACAACATAATCTATGACTGGTTCAAAACATGCATAGGTATCCTGCGTGATGGGATTTTCAATTTCATCAAGGTTGAGACCCACCGCAATTTTTGAAGCTATCCTTGCTATCGGGTAACCTGTGGCTTTAGAGGCAAGAGCACTTGAACGGCTTACTCTTGGGTTAACTTCAATTACCACATACTCAAAGCTATCAGGGTTAAGTGCAAATTGAATATTGCACCCTCCCTTTATATCCAAAGCACGTATGATTTTTAGCGATGCTCTTTTTAACATCCTTATCTCAATATCCGACAGGGTTTGGCACGGCGCAACTACAATACTGTCACCAGTATGTACGCCGACAGGATCAAAGTTTTCCATATTGCATATAATTACGCTATTATCTTTGTTATCCCTTACCACCTCATATTCAATTTCTTTCCACCCCGCAACACTTTGCTCCAACAAAACCTGGTGTATCATGCTAAGTCCAAGACCTGCTCCACAGATGTATTGGAATTCCTCCATATTATTCGCTATGCCACCACCACTTCCACCTAAGGTGTATGCGGGCCGGATAATTATGGGGAATCCTACCTCCCCAGCAAACTCCACAGCGTTTTTAAGATCAGTTACGACTTTGCTTAAGGGGATCTTTTCCCCGATATCCTGCATGGTTTTTTTAAAAAGTTCCCGATCCTCAGCTTTTTTTATGGATTCTAGGGATGTACCCAAAAGCTTAATCCCCAATTCCTCCAATATTTTGCAGTCCGCAAGTTCAACCGCTATGTTTAGCCCTGTTTGACCGCCAAGGGAAGCTAAAACCCCATCGGGCTTTTCTTTTATTATTATTTTTTTCACGGTTTCTAGGGTTATGGGTTCTATATACACCTTGTCGGCCGATTGTTTATCTGTCATTATGGTTGCGGGGTTACTATTTATGAGTACAACCTCAATCCCTTCTTCCCGAAGAGCCCTGCATGCCTGGGTTCCCGAATAGTCAAATTCAGCGGCTTGACCGATTACGATAGGCCCTGAACCGATAACAAGAACCCTGTTAATATCATCTATTTTAGGCATAAAAACCTCCATATTAGTGTCTTATTAGCTTTTAAAACCATCTATCATTTCATAAAAATCGTAGAAAATATGTGAAGTATCATCCTGTGTGATTGCTTGGGGATGGTATTGCACACTTATTAGGGGGAACTTTTTATGCCTTAAACCTTCTACTGTGTTATCGTTAATGTTTGTCTGTGATACTATTACATCGCCGTTAAAATTATTTTGGAGTACATAACTATGATATTGGGACGTTATATAGCATCTTCCTGTATTATGATCCTTTACGGGATAGTTATTGCCGTGGTGACCAGATTTGAGTTTGGTAACCCTACCACCTAAAGCCAATCCTATGAGCTGATGTCCCAGGCCTATCCCCATAATAGGTACCTTTGCATTTATAAGTTCCTGCACGGTGGATTTTACAAACGGGAGATCCGCCGGATTTCCGGGACCATTGGATAAAAGGATACCACCTGGGTTATAGCCCATAACCTCACTTGCTGTCGAAGCGGCCGGAAGAATAAATATATCGCAACCATCTTTCTCCAAGGATTTTATGACACTGTTTTTGACTCCAAAATCCAGTACTACGATACGTCTGCTGCTACCTAATCTGCGTACTGGGGCTTTGGTGGTTACCTCTGCTACAAGGTTTCTTTTCTCCTGCTTTTTTTTTGCAAGTCTTTCAAGAAGGATATCAGTGTTGCCGGATTCGGTGGAGATTATCCCATACATGATGCCACAATCTCTTATATGCTGGGCAAGGGTACGGGTATCAATGCCTTTGATTCCAACAATATTGTTTTTACTAAAATATTCATTGGGGGTGATTTCCAAACGCCAGTTGCTTGGTGCATCGGAGAGCTCCTTTACAACAAGACCTTGGATTTGGCTGCTATCCGACTGGTTATCATAATGGTTAAAGCCACAGTTCCCGATCAGAGGGTAAGTCATAACGACTATTTTCCCTCTGTACGATGGATCGGTGATTATCTCTTGATAACCCGTCATGGATGTATTGAAGATAACCTCTGCCACCGTTTCACCGGGTTTGCCGAAGGCCTCGCCCGAAAAATATGTTCCGTCTTCCAAAACTAATACAGATTTCATACTTTTAGCTCCTCAAAATTAATATTCTTGAAAAATATCATTTAGCACTTTAATCATGCCATCAATATCATCTTTTGTAACAATCAGGGGCGGTAATAATCTTAAAATATTATTGCCCACATTTCCGATAAGATAGCCCCTATCAAAACACTTTTCCCTAATTTCTGCAGCTTTTTCTATGGAAAGCTGTATGCCAAGCATAAGACCTTTACCACGGACCTCTTTTATAAAATCGTATTTTTTTGAGAGGTCAGACAATGCTTTGATAAAATAGTTACCCATTTTCTCCGAATTTTCTATTAGGTTATCCTTTAAAAGGGCATCCATTACGGCAAGACCCGCCGAACATGCCAGCGGATTTCCCCCAAAGGTAGAACCATGATCACCCGGCTCAAAGGCAGCAGCAACATGTTCTTTTGCACACACAGCACCTATGGGAAATCCACCTCCCAAAGCTTTGGCAAGAGTGAATATATCGGGCTCGATCCCCAAGTGTTCGTACGCAAAAAGTTTTCCTGTACGCCCCAAACCACATTGTATTTCATCAAATATTAGGAATATTCCCTTTTCGTCGCACAGCTTGCGCACACCCTCCATGTACTCAATCGTTGTAAGATTTACCCCACTTTCCCCCTGTATAGGCTCAATCATTATAGCACAGGTCGATGGGTTTATGGCTTCATTTAATGCATTAAGATCGTTTATAGGGACCTTTATAAAGCTAGGTGTAAGGGGTGAATACGGCTTTTGGTATTTATCTTGGCCGGTTGCGGCAATGGTTGCAAGGGTTCTCCCGTGAAAGGATTTTTCGAGGGTTATAATTTCAAATTTTTCCGGCATACCTTTTTTCTTAAAGTATATGCGGGCAAGCTTAATGGCTCCCTCATTGGCTTCTGCCCCACTATTTGCAAAGAATATCCTGTCCGCACAGGAATTTTTGGCAAGTACCATAGCAAGTTTTGCCTGGGGCTCTATATAGTAAAGGCTAGAACAATGTATGAGCTTTTGCGCCTGATTTTTTATAGCATTAACAAGCCTAGGATGTGAGTGACCCAGGGCATTTACCGCTATTCCAGCAAGAAAATCATTGTATTCGCTCCCGTCCTTATCCCAAAGTTTCATTCCTTTACCTTGTTCAAAACATACGGGGGTTCTATCTCCGAATGTATTCATGTAATATTTCTTATCCAGTTCGATAATTTTACCTAGTTCCATCAAAATAACCTCCCCTAAAATAGTACTTATAATTATACATAGAAATGTATAAAAATGCAACACCAAATACGAAAAACTAAACTATAATTTTTATGGGGACGATTAGTAACTCCATTTATTCATGGTATGGAAGGGAATTGAAACAGATAGGAAATATATAAAAGTTTAAAAACAAACCAAGGTTCCCACCGTAAAGGCGCTTATACCATGGGAACCACCAAAATCTATTAGGAATGAATATTAAAGATGTTTTTTAATATTATTAGAAAATTCTTCGCGAAGTTTGGTTTTTTCTTTCTCAAGGCAGTTGAAGAAATTAGAAAGCAGGGTTTTGCTTTCATTATCTAACTCCGTATACTGGAATCCATAATCGGAAAAATGTTCTTTTATGGACATTCTTTTGACTTTTCCCCGTGTTTTTATGGTTTTGGAGTTGGGCAGACGAATCCAAACGTCAATCTGTTGATTATCGACGGCAAGATCGCTTCTTGAATAAAACGCCATACCATTAAGGCTGATGTTATGCGCAATTGAAAAAACCTCTTCACCAGTCTTGGAAGGCTTTACAAGAGCCCCCAGATAAACATCATGACGCGGAGAACTCCTTGTGTTTTTAAGCTTCCTGATGGTTTTTATTTCAATGGCTACATAGCTTGGAAAATCGGGACTTATTTTTGCTATGTCACCTTCGAATAGAAATTCCGTTTGAGAATTCGAAGTTTTAAGAAACATTTTTTGTCCAATCATTATTATGTTTTCAAGATACTCATTTAAAAGACCAATGTAGACCAATTGGTTTTCGACTTTATATACTATGTTTGGCATCCATATACTGCTAGTAGATAATCGGGCATTTACAACTGTATCTTCTTTGAGAACCTTTGTTATTAAGTCTTTACGCAAGCGAGCCACCCCCTGACCAATACGGATACTGTTTTAGTCAATTTATAATATTCTTCATAAAACTCTAAAATCCTTCAAAATGTGATAAAATTCATTAATTTATTAGGATTTAAAATAAAACGGGGGTAAAATTACAATTTTTCAGTACTGTGATAAAGCACTTTTTCTTTCATAATCATGGTGCCGATACCTTTGTTAGTGAATATTTCAAGGAGGAGACAGTGTGGGATTCTACCGTCAATAATATGTGTTCTGCCTACACCTTTTTCAAGTGCATCCACGCATCCCAAAACTTTGGGAATCATTCCCCCGTTAATTATTTTTTTATCAATAAGTTCGAAAACTTCTTCGGATGTCAAAGCAGGAATTATTTTATCGTCATTTTTATCTGTTCTGACACCGGGGACATCGGTTAAGAGCATTAATTTTTCAGCTCTTAGGGAGATGGCGACCTCGCTGGCCACGGTGTCTGCGTTTATATTGAAACTATGACCATCTTCGCCTACCCCTATAGGTGCTATAACCGGAATGTATTCATCTTTTGCAAGCAGCTCAATCAATTTCGAATCAACTCTGGTTATTTTACCCACATATCCCAGATCTACATCTTCTCCATCAACGGTTGTTTTATATTTTTCACATTTTATAATGTTGCCGTCGATTCCACAAAACCCTATGGCTTTTCCCCCCATCTGGTTCAAACGAGAAACAATTTCCTTATTGGTTTTCCCGACGAGCACCATCTGAGCAATGTCCATTGTTTCGCTGTCTGTCACTCTTAAACCATTTATGAATTTGCTATCAATATCGAATTTTCTAAGAACATCACTAACATCAGGGCCACCCCCATGAACGACAACTGGGTTCATGCCAATATATTTAAGAAGCGTTAAATCCTCCATCACAGAAGTTTTTAGCTCCTCATTTATCATAGCATTTCCGCCGTATTTTATTACAACTGTTTTACCAAAAAGTTTTTGTATATAGGGCAGAGCCTCTATGAGTATTTCTGCTTTTTTAATAATTGATTTCATTGAGATTTCCAAAATAATTCCTCCAAATGTTAAATTAGCCGATTCTTTAATAATGTAATTCCACATATAAAAACCATACAGTAAAATCCAAATAGGTGTACGCAGGCACTTCTACTATAAACTAGAGATAAAGCCCCGGGGTTGAAAGACCTGTACATTCAGCTAATCCCATCATTATATTAAGGACCTGTACTGCCTGCCCTGCAGCGCCTTTACCCAAATTATCAAGGGCGGATAAAACAACTACCCTGCCCAGTCGTTTATCGACAACAAGGCCGATGTCTATATAGTTTGAGCCTGCCACATACTTGGTTTGGGGGAGCTCCCCTTCATCTAGTATACGGACGAAGTGCTCATCTTTATAGTATTCCTTGTAAAGGTCAATAAGTTCGGATGTTGTTTTCTCCGAAGTTAAATTTGCGTATGAGGTACAAAGCATTCCCCTTTTCATAGGAATTAGATGTGGGGTGAAGGAAATTAGCAGTTCCTCATCTGCAAGGGCGGATAATTCCTGTTCAATTTCGGATGTATGCCTATGGGTGGATACTTTGTATGCCTTGAAGTTTTCGGTACACTCGGAAAACTGATTGGGAAGGATGGTGCTCCTACCCGCTCCAGTTACGCCGGAGGCAGCATCAATTATTATATTTTTAGTATCGATAATACGATTTTTTATTAATGGTGCCAACCCCAAAATTGAGCATGTTGGATAACATCCAGGGTTTCCAACGATCTGTGCTGTTTTTATTTTTTCTCTATAAAGTTCGGGAAGACCATAGGCTGAAATATCCAAAAGTTCGGGCATACCATGGGTGGTGTGATACCATTTTTCGTATACCTCAACCGACTTGTATCGAAAATCCCCGCTATGGTCAATTATCTTTTTGCCGTTTTCAATGAGTTTGGGAATAACCTCTTTCGATACACCATGGGGGAGTGCAGTTATAAAAATATCGGCTTTTTTTGATATTTCATCTATGTTTAATTCTTCACACTCCATATCAAACACATTTTTTAAATTCGGATATACATCGGATATCTTCTTTCCGACAAAATTATGGGAGACAACCGAGTTTATTTTTATTTTTGGGTGATTTTGAAGAATACGCACTATCTCTATCCCTACATATCCAGTAGCACCAATGATACCTATGTTTTCCATTTAAATACCTCCTGATATAATAACCTGACTTTATAATTATACATTCATATGCATAAAAATTCAACAAAGAAAATTTATATATTAGATTTTTACTTTTACCGTTAAAACATTTTTCCCAGATATATATTATGCTTTGAAGAGATCCTAAATGTGATACATTATGCCATGCAGTAAATTGCAAGATACAATAATCAGTACAAAGCCCAAAGGATGGCTAAATAAGTATACAATTTTAAAGTCTGCAGATCCAATAATTGTGCACCTTTATGCAAATTAACTAAATTCAATTTTTATTTTTGTTCAAAAGTATACTGGCGGAGGGATCGCCCAAATGTTATATTTATATTGATACAATTAACTTCGTAAAACAATTGGGAGGGGAAAAAATGGCGAGTGTTAAACTGAAAGGGATTTTTAAAAGATTCCCGGGTGGGGTTACAGCAGTAAATAACTTTAACTTAGATGTTGAAGATAGGGAATTTATAATACTAGTTGGTCCATCGGGGTGTGGAAAAACTACAACCCTAAGGATGGTCGCAGGTCTTGAAGAAATTACGGAAGGCGAACTTTATATAGGGGATAAACTGGTCAATGAGGTTGCACCAAAGGATAGAGACATAGCAATGGTATTCCAAAACTATGCACTATATCCGCACATGACGGTATTTGACAACATGGCATTTGGCTTAAAAATAAGAAAAATGCCCAAAGATGAAATCAAAAGAAGGGTTCTTGAGGCAGCTAAAGTGCTTGATATTGAGCATTTGCTTGAAAGAAAGCCGAAGGCTTTATCGGGAGGCCAAAGACAAAGGGTTGCGCTGGGGCGTGCTATTGTTAGACATCCCAAGGTCTTTTTAATGGATGAGCCTCTTTCCAACCTTGACGCCAAACTCAGAGTGCAAATGAGAACGGAGATCAGCAAACTGCATCAAAAGCTGCAGACGACTTTTATATATGTTACCCATGACCAAACTGAGGCGCTTACTATGGGTACAAGGATCGTTGTTATGAAAGATGGATATATCCAGCAGGTGGATACACCCAACAACCTATATGAAAGACCTGAAAATATGTTCGTTGCTGGATTTATTGGAAGTCCCCAAATGAACTTCATAGACGCAAAGGTTGAAAAGCGTGGGGGAGAGATTCACTTACTGTTTGGGAAAGAGGATATAAAGCTCCCAGAGGGCAAGGCAAAAAGGCTTGAAGGAAGCGAGTATGTTGGCAGGGAAGTTGTAATGGGCATACGCCCGGAAAATGTCCATGATGAAGCGGTTTATTTGGATTCTATGGCCGATAGTGTAGTGGACGCAGTAGTTGAAGTTGTGGAAATGCTCGGCTCAGAGACATTGCTGTATACATCTATAGACGGCGTTGAATTTGCGGCAAGAGTTAATCCAAGAACAAAAGCAAGACCAGGGGATTCGCTAAAACTTGCAATTGATACAAACAAGATTCATCTTTTCGATAAAGAAACGGAAAAAACTATAATGAATTAACCTTTAAGGTTGACTCAAATGAGGGAGGGGGCTACGGTGTCCCCTCCCTTTTGTGTATTTACAACAGCAAACCTCTCTTGAATTTTAATTTCTTTTAAGTATAATAAAATAAAGGGAGAAATCTTGGATAGGGCTGTATTATCCATAATTCAATTTTAAATTATCCAAAGGCAATATTCAGATTTTACCCAACCAAAATTTCTTTTTAAGTGCCCCTCATGGAGGTGGGTAAAATAAAATTGTATCAGGACTTTATAAACCAGGTAAAGGATATTATAGAAGCAGAATTTGGTTTAATGGACGATAGTGGCACTATTTTGGCATGCTCAAATATTAAAATGATAGGCAGTGTAAGCCCTTTAATAGACAAAATAAAGGAGAAAGACGGGCAATTCACGTCAATAGAAAATCAATCGTTTTATAGGATCCGCATAAAAAATAAATTCGAATATATCGCATTTATACACTCCAAAGATCCCAATAATGAAAAATATCTAAAGCTCATATCAGTAAATATTATTAATATTAGATCTTCCTATGACGAAAAACATAATAGCACCAGTTTTATTGAAAATATTATATTGGATAATATTTTACCCGGTGATATTACCCTCAAAGCTAAAGATTTGCGTCTCCCTAATAACGTAAATAGGGTAGCATTTCTCATAAAAACGCAAAAGTTAGAGGATATATATGCCCATGAGATAGTAGGGGGCCTATTTCCCAGTAGGAATAAGGATTTTGTCATTATCCTTGATGACGAAACAACGGTGCTTGTAAAGGAGCTTAAGGGGGAGCGACAACAAGCAGAGATAAACAAAAATGCTAAAAACATCATAGACACACTTCTTACAGAAGGTATGGTAAGGGCAAAGGTTGGAATAGGGACGGTCGTGGATAATATCAGCGATATAGCACGTTCGTTTAAAGAGGCACAAACTGCCCTGCTTATAGGGGGAATATTTGAAAATGAAAAGAATATCATAAATTACAGTAGGCTAGGTATTGGAAGGCTTATCTATCAACTACCGCCCACATTATGCGAATTGTTTTTGGAAGAAGTATTCAAAGGCGGAGCTTTTGAGGCTATTGATCCCGAGACTATGAACACAGTAATCAAATTTTTCGAAAACAATTTAAACATAAGCGAGACATCCAGGCAACTTTATGTCCATAGAAACACCCTTGTATATAGAATGGAAAAGATACAAAAGGCTACAGGCCTTGATCTTAGGTTGTTTGATGATGCAATTATATTCAAGGTAGCCATACTTGTAAAGAGATATTTGGACAATTATAAAAGCATTACATAGAAAATTTGGGTAATTTCTATACAGGCAATTGCAAAAAAATAAATTATGCGATAAAATGTTGCAAGAAAGTAAATTTAGATAGCCCATTGCGGCAACCCAAACTGTTTTTTTATGGGGGAGATTTTATGGTAGAATTTAAAGCGGTTACAAAGAAATATTCAAATGGTACTTTGGCACTGAATAATGTTAATCTATGTATAAATAAAGGTGAATTTGCGTTTATTGTTGGGCCTAGCGGCTCGGGGAAGTCTACTCTTTTAAAACTTATACTAAAAGAGGAGGAACCTACAGAGGGTGAAGTCTGCGTAAATGGCAAAAATCTTTCTCTTTTAAAGAGAAAAGAGATACCGTGTTTTAGAAGGGGGCTTGGAATTGTGTTCCAGGATTTTAGGTTACTCCCCAACAAAACCGTATATGAGAATGTGGAGTTTGCTATGCAAGTCATAGGGGCAATTCCAAAGGAAATAAGGAGGCAGGTCCCTATGTCTTTAGCTTTAGTAGGATTAAGCAGAAAGGCGGATGCCTACCCAAGTCAATTGTCTGGAGGCGAGCAGCAAAGGATAGCTCTTGCCCGTGCTCTAGTAAATAATCCTTCAATTCTTGTTGCCGATGAGCCAACAGGAAATCTAGATCCCGATATATCCTGGGAAATAATGAAGCTTTTACAAGAAGTAAATTATAGGGGTACCACCGTTATTGTTGCTACGCACGAAAAGGGGATTGTAGACAAGATGGAAAAACGTGTTATAGCCATTAGTAAGGGCAAAATAAAAAGAGATCAACAGAAAGGACATTATGGGGATGGAATTAAGGACGATAAAATATGTTGTTAAAGAGGGATTTATAAATACCTACAAGAATTTTCTTATGTCCATTGCTTCAATGGGTGTTGTCTCTGCAGCTTTGATGATTTTGGGGCTTTTCCTTATTCTTACGATTAATATAGAGCATAATACCAAGTTCCTCAGGGAGCAGCCGGAAATGCAGATTTTTTGTGAACCCGAAATGGGATCTAATGAGCTAGGGGTGCTTGAATGGGCAATTGGACGAGATGAGCGCATAAAGCAATATGAGTTTATTGATAAAAAGGAGGCCTTTAAAAGGGCGGAAGATATGTTGGGTGATGACAAAGATGTTTTGGAGGGTATTGATGAAGATGTGCTTCCGGCATCATTTATTATAAAACTCAACAGCTCCGAGGATTATGAGGAAGTTGTTAAAAAATATGAAAATTATCCTGGGGTAAGTAAAGTGGCTTATTCCCAGAAAGTTATAGATTTCATAGATAGAATCCTTACGGGATTGCGCATAGGGAGTACTGTTTTGATACTTGTGCTTTCCCTAGTTGCAGTATTTATAATTTCTAATACAATTAAACTAACGGTGTTTTCTAGAAGAAGGGAAATTGGCATAATGAAATACATCGGTGCCACAGATTGGTTTATCCGATTGCCGTTTATAGTTGAAGGTATAATTATTGGGTTGGTAGGAGCAGTAGCAAGTTTTACACTTTCGCTGATTATTTACAAAATAGGGAGTGGATGGGTAACAGGGCACTTTTGGATGCTATCTCTTGTCAATATGGGTGAAATGGCTGCACAGATTATGATTTTGCTTTGCTTATTAGGTGCATCGGTTGGGGCTTTAGGAAGTGCAATGTCGATAAGAAAATACTTGCAGGTATAATGAGAAAATGTAAAACATACACAAAAGATAAGCTTGTTGGATGAGGGGGTCATTTACTTGAAAAGAACTTTTTTAATACTTACATTGTTTGTTGTGGTGTTGTCGGCAATAGTAATGCCTGCTTTTGGAAACACAATTTCCGATACCCAAAACCGGAAAAACAATGTTGACGGCCGCATTAATGATATTTCGAAACAGCGGACTCAAAAAAAGAATGAGCTAAGCTCCATCGAAAATATTAGAAAAGCTTTAGGTATACAGGTGGAGGAGAAAAATCAAGAATACAGCTCACTGATTCAGCGGGCAGATGAAATAAACGGCGAAATTAAAAAAATAGACGAAGCTATACAAGAAAGTGAAAAAAAGTATAATGAATGCATGGAACTTTTTAAGGTCCGGCTAAAAGTATTATATGAAAACTCAAATTCCACATATATCGAATCGTTGATAGATTCAAAAAATATTTTAGATTTTTTGAGCCGATTTGAAGTAGTTTCCGCTATTACAAAAAAAGACAAAGAACTTGTTGAGGATGTCAAAAAGGCAAAGGCCGACATAGAAATTAAGAAAAAGTTTGCGGTGGAGGAAAGGGACGGGGTAGAAGAACGAGCACGTACATCTCTTATTGCGCTTAACGAGGTTAAGGCAACGAGAGCCGGAGTTGAAAGAGAGATCAGCAATTTAAATTCACAGCTAAAAAGGCTAGAACAGCAGGAGGATGAATTACTAAGACAATCACGGCAGTTGGCCCAGCAGATAAAGAATCTCCAAAGGAGCGGAAGTTATGCCGGGGGAACAATGGCATGGCCCGTACCGGGATATCCAAGGGTTTCTAGTTACTTTGGAAACAGGTTACACCCCATACTCAATGTATACAGGATGCATAACGGAATTGATATTTCAGTGGGCAGCGGTGTATCAATAAAAGCCGCCAATAAGGGAGTTGTGATAGTTTCAGGTTGGCAGAACGGATATGGAAATACGGTAATAATCGATCACGGTGGTGGAATTTCCACGTTGTATGCCCACTGCAGTCAACTTCTTGTGACTGCGGGTAATACAGTAAATGCAGGTGATGTTGTTGCAAAGGTGGGGAGTACAGGACTTTCTACCGGGCCCCATTTGCACTTCGAGGTTAGAAAAAATGGGACACCAGTCAATCCATTGGATTACGTAAAACCTCAGTGAAGGGAAGCCCAATTTTTTAATTTTACTATTAATAAGAAACCCAGCACCCTTGGAGGGTTGCGGATGGATCCTACAATTTTATCTGAATATATTCATGTTTAAGTTGAATTATTGGTAATGGCATGCAGGGCATTATGCCCTTTTTGTTTTTTTACTGGTCTACCTCCAAACAAGAAAATATTATTAAAAACACAAGCATATGATATAATAAGTCCATATAAGCTGCAAAAAAGCTTTACTATCTATAAGGGGAGTGTCTTTGAATTGGATAAAAGCATATTTAGAAATAGAATTTTACCTGTATTTTCAGCGGTGATCATCTCCGCTATTATTACGTCTTTTGGCTTTTTGACTTGGCATTATAGTAATCCCAATTATATAATATTATCCGAAGAGGATATCGCAAAGCATGAGGGACTAAAAAAATTTAATCCCAAATATGCCATAACTTTTGATAAAAATGATGTAGATTACGAAAACATAAATAAATATAGCGAAATAAGGAACATTCTAAATACATACTTCTACAAGGAAGTGGATGCTAATCAAATGTTAGAAGGTGCTATTGCTGGGATGGCTGATTCCTTAAGCGATCCATACACCGTGTATTATACAAAAGAACAGATGAAGGAATTTAATGAAAAGGCACATGGAAGCTATGTTGGCATAGGTGTATCAGTAGCCATGGACAACACCGGAATACTCACGGTAATGGAGACGTTTGAGGGGTCTCCGGCGGGGGATGTGGGGATTATGATGGGAGATAAAATAATAGCAGTTGATGGTGAGGATGTAACAAATATCAGGGATGATAAAATTATTGTCAGCATGATTAAAGGCAAGGAAAATACAAAGGTGAAAATTACCGTTTTAAGACCTGCACAGGGGACTTATTTAGATTTCGATGTAATGCGAAAGGAAATCAAGGTTATAAACCTTAATAGTGAAATATTGCAGGAGAATATCGGTTATATAAAAATAACCATGTTCGACAGCGAAATAGCAAAGGATTTTGGAACGCATCTGAATGATCTTATTAAAGGTGGAATAAAGGGTTTGATTATAGATCTAAGGGATAATCCAGGTGGGGATTACAGTGAGGTTTCTGCAATAGCAGATAGACTGCTGCCCGAGGGTCTTATAGTTTACACGGAAGATCGTATGGGGAACAGAGAAGAGAAAAGATCAGATCCCCAGGAACTGGATATGCCTATAGCTATTTTAGTCAATGAATATAGCGCCAGTGCTTCTGAGGTGTTATCCGGCGCTGTAAAGGATCATAACAAGGGAAAGCTGATAGGCACAAGAACCTTTGGAAAAGGCCTTGTTCAAGCCGTAATCGACCTGAAAGACGGCTCTGGAGTTAAGCTGACGGTTGCAAGATATTTTACCCCTTCGGGTGAGTGTATACACGAAAAAGGGATAGAACCCGATATAGCAGTGGAATTGGATGAAAAATATCAGGGTTATGCGATATCGCAGGTTCCAAGAGAGGATGATATACAGCTTGATAAGGCCATCGAGGTCATAGCAGAGCAAATCAATTAAAGTTAATTCTTGGAACGGACTATGTTAAAACATGTATTTTATTGCCTCTACATGGGCATACTAATGCTAGGAGGTGGAACACAATGGAAAACTTAGATGAAAAAATAAAAAACGAAATTATCACCGAGTTGGGTCTCTTCGATAGAATAAAAAAACATGGATGGAAAAGTCTCACTGCCAAAGAGACTGGCCGTATCGGGGGGCTCATTACCAAAAGAAAAAAAATGATGCAAGCTCAAATGCAGAAAAATGCCAACTAATATGGGTGGCAGTGAATATGTTTTTGGGTAGGGTATTCGTAAGGGTAAAATAAACTGGGATATCGTGGGCTGCGGTAATATTACCAAGGGATTTATGGATACATTAGAAGTCTTGTACCCTGTGCTGAATTGGTGGCTGCAGCCTCAAAGGATATAAAACAGTAAAGGCTGTATAGAACTTATAAACCCTTATTACCCTGCTTAAAAGGATTTTTAATAAATAGCGGGGAGTGGGGTGGCTGATATTTATTCGGATTTTGCTTATGTCTACGATAAGTTGATGTATGATATTGACTATATCAAATGGGCAGATTATATCGAAAAAATTTTTAGTATGAGCAGTTTTAAACCGTCTTTGATATTGGATCTTGGCTGTGGTACGGGGAGCTTATGTATAGAGATGGACAAAAGAGGCTACGAAATGATTGGGGTTGACTCATCGATAGATATGCTAAATTGTGCAAAAAATAAATCCCTGCAAAGGGATATTCTCTATATAAACCAGGACATGACAAACTTTGAATTGTATGGGACGGTAGATGTTGTACTTTCCCTCATGGACAGTATAAATTATTTGCTTTATAGGAAGGATATAAAAAAGGTATTCCTTCTTGTAAAAAATTATTTAAATCCTGGGGGATTTTTCATATTTGATGTTAACACGCCGTTCAAATTTAAGCATATATTCGGGGATAATGTATTTTACGATGTATCCGAGCATGTATCCTACATATGGCAAAATAATTATGATAATGAAAAAGAAATATGTGAGTTTGATCTTACCTTTTTTATAAAGGATGGGGAGCATTACAAAAGATACGATGAGATTCACCACGAAAGATGCTATCAAATTGAGGATTTAAAAAGCATGGTGATGGAAAGCGGATTAGAGTTATTGGGTGTCTATGATGAATTAAAGTTTGCTCTCCCATCGAAAAAAAGCCAAAGGGTTTTTTTTATTTGTAGGAAGGGGAAATTATAATGTCATTTTTTGAACAGGTGTATGAGGTTGTAAGAAAAATTCCACCTGGTAAGGTTGCTACCTATGGACAAATAGCAAGGATACTCGGAAAGCCCAGAGGGGCGAGAGTAGTCGGTTGGGCTCTACACCAAAACCCGTATTTTGGGGAAGTCCCCTGCCATAGGGTTGTTAACGGAAATGGTGAAATAAGTTGTAAATTTGCCTTTGGAGGGGAATTTGAACAAAAAAAAATGCTGGAGCAAGAGGGCATAATTTTTAACGAAAGCGGAAAAATAGATTTGAAGAGGTTTATGTGGGATAGTCGCTGATTTCGCAGGAACCGGCTTTATACAATTGATAATTAAAGTTAAATTGTAAATATTAGATTGACAAGCAATAAAACAATGTGATAAACTAATATAGATTTAGTGGAAGCATCCAGGATATGCAAACTAAGTTAAAGTATCAAGTTCAGGAGGAGTGCAGGATGGAAAGAGGAAGAGTAAAGTGGTTTAATGCTGAAAAGGGTTTCGGTTTTATCGAAAGGGAAGGCGGAAATGATGTTTTTGTACATTTTTCAGCAATAAACATGGATGGCTATAAGACATTGGAAGAAGGTACCGAAGTCCAATTTGAAGTTGTCGAAGGCGCAAAAGGCCCACAGGCTTCAAATGTGACCAGGGCCTAATTAAGTCTTAAACGAATTAACATAAAATGGCCACGTGCCCCGGTATTTTATACCGGGGTTTTCAATATGTATTAAAGAGTATTTAAAGAGTATTTAAAAATACGTTTACAGGGTTGGTTCCCTAGTTTGTAAAATGTGATGGAGTTTTTAATAAGGCGGTGATAAATTGTGGAGGATTATATTGTTAGGGCCACGGCAGGTGATGGGGCTATACGAGCCATTGCCGCAGTTACAACGGGTGTGGTTAGAAAATCCCAAATGACTCATGGGCTTTCCCCTTTATCCACAGCGGCATTAGGAAGAACCTTGACAGCGGCTGCAATGATGTCTGCATCCCTTAAAGGGCATAAGGATTCACTTACTGTTCAGATAAAGGGAGATGGACCGATAGGAGGGATTGTGGTTGTATCCGATTCTTTTGGCAGTGTGAGGGGATATGTTAATAATCCTTTAATTTATTTGCCCCTTAACGAGCAAGGCAAGTTTGATGTGGCTGGTGCAGTGGGGAAGGGTTATCTAAACGTCATAAAGGATATGGGATTAAAAGAACCTTATGTGGGATATGTGGATCTGATATCCGGGGAAATAGCTGATGATATAACGTATTATTATGCATATTCCGAGCAAATACCCACAGTTACGGCTTTGGGAGTACTGGCCAGTGCAGACGAAATTGTATCTGCCGCAGGCGGATTTATTCTACAGCTTATGCCGGGGGCGGGGGAAGAGGAAATAACCTTTATTGAAAATAAGATTGCTTCGGTACCTTCCGTTACCAAATTATTGTCCGAAGGAAAAACACCCGAGGATATCTTAAAAATGATTCTTTGTGAGAGGGATCTCAAAATAATGGATAGGACACCCTGTAAATACGAGTGTAACTGTTCTAAAGAAAGAATGGAGAGAAATATTATCAGCTTGGGGAAAAAGGAGATACTAAGTATTGCCAATGAAGATCACGGTGCGGAGCTGCTGTGCCATTTCTGCAATCAAAAGTATTGGTTCGACGAGGAAAAGCTGCTAAGTCTGGTGGATAAATAAGCTACAAAATGTACAGATTAGAAACCCAAGCATAAAATTAAAAATTCTTGCATTATTGAGTAAGGCCAAGAGATAGGGAGATAGCAAATAATAAATTTAGAAAAATAACAATTTAGATATTGACTTTAGCGAACTATTTTTATATACTATCAGTTGTTGATTGATTAATATCAGACATATGGGCGCTTAGCTCAGCTGGGAGAGCACCTGCCTTACAAGCAGGGGGTCATAGGTTCAAGCCCTATAGTGCCCACCATAT
This sequence comes from Clostridium sp., assembly GCA_012798835.1. Lineage (GTDB taxonomy): Bacteria > Bacillota > Clostridia > Acetivibrionales > Acetivibrionaceae > Hungateiclostridium. Next base: position 167 of record JAAZML010000108.1, on the reverse strand, counting down.
GGCCCGGTAGTTCAGTTGGTTAGAATGCCAGCCTGTCACGCTGGAGGTCGAGGGTTCGAGTCCCTTCCGGGTCGCCACTTGCTGGTGTAGCTCAATTGGCAGAGCAACTGACTTGTAATCAGTATGTTGGGGGTTCAAGTCCTCTCACCAGCTCCATAAGTTCTCAT
>JAAZML010000161.1 GCA_012798835.1 Clostridium sp. | reverse complement strand
CACTATCCGATACCACAAGAACTTCCCCCGTGGCCGTGTCTATTTTTATATTCCATCCCATATCTTTCTTTTCTTGGGGTTTGTAGTTATCTGGATCTAGTTCTCCCCTGATATTTTCCAAATAGGGTCCAACGTCTTCTTTTCTACCATCAGAAAATTCGACCTTGTGGGCTTCCTGAAGCCATGTGATTAATGTAGGAACAGTAATGGTGCTACCAATTTCGCTTAGTTCTGTATCCCCAGATTCGGTTATGTAGGTAACTATTGCCTTTTGTATCTGCTGTGCCCTTGTAGCGTCGGCCTGTCGTCTGCTTCTTTGGATCATTCCGTTAAACATTGAGATGGCTACTGCTGCCAAGACCCCCATGATGGCAATAACTATTACCAGTTCCACAAGAGAAAAACCTTTTTTGTTTTTTAACATTTTTTTCATACAACTCATCCTCCTGTTTTGTTTTATTCGGTTTAACATATTTCCAACAACCCCATCCTAAAGGCTAAATTTGCTTCCCTCCTCCTTTTGGGTTTGGAACGGGATCATCGAAAATAAAATTATTGTATACCTTCATAGATACTGTACATCGGCAGTAGTACACTTAAAATGATTACGGTAACTATGCCTGCCAGCACCATAATTATTAAGGGCTGCATAAGAGTCATAAGACGGTTTATGGAGGCCTCGACCTCTTCATCGTAAAAATCCGCCGATTTTTCGAGGGAAAAGTCTAGATTACCCGATTCTTCCCCCACCCTTATCATGGATATCAGCATAGGCGGAAAATATCTTAAATTCCTAAGGGGCTGTGTAAGTCCTTTCCCCATCTTGATATCCTCTATTACTCCTTCAACCCTTTCAGATATAATAACATTTCCCAGCACCTTTTGGGTGATCTGCATTGCCTGTATAAGAAGTACCCCGCTTGCTATAAGTGTCCCGAGGGTGCGTGCAAGCCTTGCTGTCGCTATATTCTGTACCAATTTTTTTACTACGGGAAGCCTAATGGCCAAAACACTCATAAGCCTTTTTCCATTGTATGTTCTAAGGTATGAGGTAACAAAAAATATGGTGCTTGCCATAGCTATAATAATAGCCCACCACCATTTGACGAAAAACCTGCTGGTGCCTATTACAATCTTGGTAATAAGGGGCATTTCCACATTTAGGCTCTCTAGAGTATCGGTAAATACCGGCAAAACCCCTATCATAAGCACAAAAATTACAAGTACGGAAACTACGCAAACTATTATAGGATAAAGCATAGCACTTTTTATGCTGCGGTTTAGCTTTAGATCCTTTTCATACTGGGCTGCAAGCCTGATGAAAACTTGGTCTAGCTGTCCGCTTACCTCGCCTGCCTCAATCATATGTATACTGATATCGGAAAATATTCTATCGTGCTGTTTCATGGCACTGGAAAGGGAAAGTCCCCTTTGTATATCCTCATGTATATCATTTAGAATTTCCTTTAGGGTAATATTGGTGGCTTGCTGCTTTAAAACATCTAAAGCCCCCGCAATAGGAACACCCGCCTCTAATATTATGGAAAACTGCCTAAAAAATATGGCAAGATCTTTGAGCTTTACCCTAGGTTTAAATAAACTGATCTGGCTAACATCAGTGAAAACATTTTTTTCTGTTATCTCGATGGGTGTATAGCCTTTTTCTTGGAGTAAAACTCTTAAGGCCTCTTCACCAGCTATTTTGGTTTCACCGGTAAAAATCCTGCCAGTCTCGCTTTTAACTTTATAAACATAATGCTTCAGCTTCATCCGCCCTAACCCCCAAACAATATTAATACCATGCTCTGAAATGTATTTTTTTAAAAATTAATGGTACTGTAGAAAGTGGCTTTTAGTTTGCTTCCACGAATATGCTATAAAGAGATTTTAAATATGCCAGCATAATAAAATGATTCTCAAGCCCCATACTGTGGAGCTTTTATGCGTTGCAGTGTTTTGATATTTTGAAGCCATTAATAAGATATGTAAACATAGTGGCCAACCTCCCAAATAAATTCATACCAAAAATAAAAATAAAATAATTTTATAATCTATAATTCGTTTATACTTTTGTCTTTAATTCCTACTTAGATATATTATATTATACTTTCCCAATTAAAGCTAGAGTTTTTTTACCTTGAAAGAAGTTTTCTTAAATTATCCATGTCAACGGAATATTGACACGCACTTTCATAGTCAATTAACTCCTGCTTGTAAAGATCCGCCAAACAGCTGTCCATAGTATACATACCGAACTGGGAGCCGGTCTGGATACAGGTGTTTATCTGGTGTGTCCTGCTCTCACGTATCAAGTTTGCAATAGCAGGTGTCCATACCATGGTCTCGGTGGCAAGCACACGACCTTTACTATCCGTCCTTTTTATGAGCTGCTGGGAAATGATACCCATAAGCACCGTTGAAAGCTGGGTCCTTACCTGTGCCTGCTGATGCGGAGAGAAAACGTCAATTATTCTGTCTATTGTTTTGGCCGAGCCAATTGTATGCAGTGTCGACAGCACAAGATGTCCTGTTTCTGCTGCGGTAAGGGCTGTGGCTATTGTCTCCTGATCTCGCATTTCACCTATTAAAATTACGTCCGGGTCTTCCCTTAGGACCGCCCTTAGCGCATTTCCATAGCTTTTTGTATCCGCTCCGATTTCCCTTTGGTTTACAATACTTTTATTGTGCTTATGTAAAAACTCAATTGGGTCTTCTATTGTAACTATATGGCATCTTCGTTTGCTGTTTATGTAGTTTATCATTGCGGCAAGGGTTGTAGATTTACCGTGACCTGTGGGTCCTGTAACAAGTATAAGCCCCCTTTGCTTTACTGAAAGGTCGTAAACCAGCCCCGGCAGTCCCAAATCCTCTATAACGGGAATATCTGCGGGAATGGTTCTAAAGGCTATGGCACATGTGCCTCTTTGTTTAAAGACATTAACCCTAAATCGTGATGTGCCCGCAAGCGAATACGAGGAGTCGGTCTCCCCCACTTCTAAAAACCTTTCATACTGCCTTGTACTAAGGCATTGCTTTGCAAGCTCTACGCAGTCATGCGGAGTAAGTATAGGCTCATTGAGATTTATAAGCTCTCCATATACCCTGACCACAGGCGGCACCCCTGCACATATATGCAGGTCAGAGGCACCATATTCTACTGTTTTGGTGAGTAAATCATTTAAATTCATATTCTACAGCCCCTTTTTATATCAATCTTCTGAATAAGCAATTCTCATCATCTCATCAAGTGAAGTTGTGCCGTTCTTAACCAACCGAGTACAGTTCATTCGCAGTGTTTTCATACCATGCTTTATCGCCATATCCTTTATTTCATCGGAATTGGCATTTCGGGAAATAAGCTCCCGGATCTCTCTGTTTATTTTTAAAATTTCGTATACAGCAATTCTACCTTTATAACCAGTTTTACTGCATCCTTCACACCCTACAGCTTCGTACACTGTGGCCTCTTCCCCTTCTGCTAAACCAAGAACCTTCTTTATACTGTCATCAATCTCCACAGCTTTTTTGCATTTAGGGCATAATCTCCTTACAAGCCTTTGTGCTATAAGGCCAACCAAAGACGAAGATAGGAGAAAGGGCTCAATCCCCATGTCAACCATCCTAGTAACGGAGCTTGCAGCATCGTTGGTATGCAAAGTACTAAAGACCAAGTGACCCGTAATTGCTGATCTCGTAGCTATCTCCGCAGTTTCGCCGTCTCTAATCTCACCCACCATTATTATGTCCGGATCCTGCCTTAAAAAGGATCTCAATGCTACAGCAAAATCAAGTCCGGCCTTTGTATTGACCTGCACCTGGTTTATACCTTTTATAGTGCTCTCAACGGGATCCTCAACGGTCAATATATTTACATTAGGTTTGCATATTTCTTTAAGTGCTGTATAAAGAGTGGTAGATTTACCGCTTCCGGTAGGCCCTGTGACCAGCACTATACCGTGGGGGTTGGATATGATTTCGTCAAACTTCTCCATATCATCCTCAAAGAATCCTAGCTGCTGCTTTGTGACATTAAAGCCTTCCTTATCGGCGATCCTTATAACTACCTTTTCCCCGAACATCGTAGGAAGTACGGATACACGCATATCGTATTCCCTTCCATCTACCTTCATTGCAATTCTGCCATCCTGGGGCAATCTTCTTTCAGCTATATTAAGTCCGCTTATAATCTTTACCCTTGCAACTAATGAACTCAAAATTTTCCTGTCATAATCCATTAGCTCGACCAGTTGTCCATCTATTCTATACCTTATTAAAATACGCTCTTCCTGTGGTTCTATATGTATATCACTTGCTCGCGAGGCTATTGCCTTTTGCAAAAGTATATTTACCATCTTAACGATGGGTGCGTTTTCCAGATCGCTGACGTCCAGAGTTTGATCTACATCCTCTTCCACCGTTAATTCATCTGCTATCTTTTCGTTTATTAATTTTATTTCCTCGTCGAGCTTAGCATAATCGACTTGCTGCTGTTTCTGCTTTTTCTTTTTGTCAACCTTCCCGTAATGCCTTTCCAATAACAAAGATATTTGTTCTTCGTCACCAAGACATGGTATTATTTCAAGACCCGTAGTTAACCTTAAATCATCAATGGAAAAGATATTCATGGGATCGCTCATGGCAACCCTTAAAGTTCCATTTGATTTTTCGATGGGTATAAGATTATGCATTCTCGCAATGCTAGAGGATACCAAGTGTAAAAGCTCTTCATTTATGTTTATTTTCTCAACCTCTACAAACTCAACACCCATTTGCTTCCGGAGAAATTCAAAAAGTGATCTTCTGTCAAGATAACCCTGGCTTACTAGGATACGTCCTATTAAGCCCCCCTCCTGGGATTGGAGGCCTAACGCATGTTCTAATTGCTCTTGCGTTATAACGCCGCCTTTTACAAGAAGATTGCCTATTTTATCCTTAAAAATCCCGCCTTCTCCCGGCTGATCCATACTAAGATCCCTTAGCAGCATATCGGATTGATCCGACTCAAAACCGTTGGGACTGACATCACTTTTTACAGCTCCGTAGGTATCATCACCCGATAGGGGTGAACCCAGGTCACCAAGTAAATCTTCCTGGCCAAATCCGCCCGCAATTTGTTCGGGAGGTTTGATATGCTTTTTTTCCTCTTCGAAATATTTTGCGATAAGTTTTTCGATTTCTTTTACATCGGATAAAACAGGTTTAATTTCCATTGCAGTGGCAAGACGGATATCATCAATACAGAATATATCCGCAGGATCATCCATCGCAACGGTGAGTACACCATTATCCTTTTCGATGGGAATTACTTTGTATCGGTTTGCAATATTGCGAGTTATAAGAAGTGGTACGCTTTCATCCTCAATCTGATACTCAGACAGGTCAACAAAAGGTATCCCCATCTTTTTAGCATTGGCGTGCATTATATCCTTTTGATCCACAAGCTGAAGCTCTAGCAATACGTCTTCAATGCTTATGTCCTTTTCTCTCTGGATATCCCACGCTTTCTTGAGGTCGGTTATCTTTAAAATCCCCATTTCTAATAGTATTTCGTCAATACCTCTCGTATCTACTCCCAGCATCTTGTACCCCCAAATACCACATATAATATTTTTTTGCTTTTATAGTAAAGAAACATCCTTTAGAGAACCATCTAAATAAAATCAAATTGATATACATATAGTCTATACTAAATTTTATTCAATGTGAAGCCTGAATTATGAATATATTATTTATAGTACAATAAAAAAGAGTACAATGCAACAATGAAACT
>JAAZML010000059.1 GCA_012798835.1 Clostridium sp. | reverse complement strand
TCGCCCGCCTTAATGTATTTCAAGAAATCGTCCTCTTTCCCACGCAAGTTGGGATAATTCCATTCACGATACATTTTGTCTAATTTTTCTTCTTGTTGTTTTGGATTAGGAATGCTTCCTTTTTGACAAAGGCTGCAATAGAACATAGCGAAGGATAAATCCTGGGGTGTCACCATATAAGGGTAGTAATTGTATTCATTACTTTCCCAGGAAGGGGAAATGAATTTCTGCATCTCCCTTAGTTCCCAAAGACGGATATCCTCTTTTTTAACTTCACTTGCCTCAAGCAAATCTAATTCAATACATTCAATAGGCAAAGGCAAAATATACTTGTTGACCATGCTGGTTTCAAGATATTTGTGCCTCATAGAATTTAAATTATGGCCGGGGTTATAACCCTTAAGGTGTAATAATTTATTGCCTATTTTTTCATATAGCTTGTAGGCTTTCTTTCCCAGCCTTAGGGCCGCAGTGCGGTTTATAGCCGCACATAGTTCACGCTTTAACCCAGCCTTGGGATCAAATACTTCATTATTCAGTTCCTGCTGAGGAATAACCAATGCCTCTATAGCAGCAAGAATATTGTTGACCAGCTTCTCGTAGTTTTCCAAACTATCTCCCAACATAGTAATTTCAAGAAGGCGTTCCCACAAGCTATGATGTTCCACCAAGGTCCGTTTATCAAAGAGCTTTAGAATTTCTTCTTGCAGCCGATTTTCAGCACCAACTTTCACTAGGGTAACCATTTTGCGATATTTACCTAAAAATTTCGAAAGCAAATATTTATTTATTTCAAAGCCTTCTATTCCACTGAGTTTATGGATACTTCCAGTTCTTTTAAGTTCAAGTATCTCACTAAAATCATCATATGCTAAAAGGTCTTTCATCATGGGTAAGAATCGGAATTCGCTCGCATTTTCCGCAATATGGCGACGAAATTTATCTAGAAGGGCTGCCGATGCACCGGAGTGAAAGTAAAATACCTTTACCTTCTCATCCTGTACTTCAATTTCCGGCCTGCCACTCATTTGTGTTTTCGCTAGCAAATTGGGGTTCAAACGGTAGGTTCTATCCCGTTCTTCCGAGTTAACAGCATTTTTACAATTTGATGTTTCGGCTAATAGACCCGTTTCAATTAACATGGGCTCCTCCCTATCCCTACAAAAGTAATATTGCATTACCTTATTCTCCGAAAATGTTTTTGCTGGATCCTTTGAGTATTTTGCCCATTGGGCAAAGTCGCTATTTTTTTCGATTTTATCCACAATTATTATATCGTCCACATAACGTCCATAATATAAAGGATTTAATTGATTCACAATGGTATCATCAAATGGGGATAAAACCCAGTTACTAAAAATATTCGATGGTAAAAAACCTATAGGCAAGACTGTGCGATCCCCTAAATCCAATTTCGGATCAAAATTAACCTCCCGAAGGATATCAGAATACCGGGACATAACCTCATATACAAACCAGTGTAACCTATACTGCCAAGAGCCCTCCTCCAACTTCAATGTAGTTGCTAACTCTTTAAAAACATCGGAAGTCATATCAAGGCTATAAAAAAAATCCTTAAAATCTAGGGTTAAAATTAGAACATCCTGTTTATCATCTAAATGGCGCTGGGCTAATTTTAGCGCTTTGTCTCGCCAGCTTTCATATTGTGAAAAATAAGGCTCAAAAAGATAAGGTGAATAGGTCAAATCTTTTGTATCGGGATTAATAAGAAATTTGCGCAACCGGTTCCCGTATAAATGCTCATATAGGAGGCCTTCCTCATCCATTTGTCGATTATCTATAAGACAACCTATGGAGCAGACCCACATTATACCAAGAATATGCCCTTCCACTGGCAGGTCTATAAAATACATTGCCCTATCTAGTTCC
>JAAZML010000053.1 GCA_012798835.1 Clostridium sp. | reverse complement strand
TATAAAAATTGTAAAAACAGTTGATGGCAAAATAACGGTAACTAAAAGAGAGATTGTTGAATCCGGTAAAATAGCCTTTGATCACGCAAAGATTATTGAATATGGTCTTGAAAGGCTGAGGAATAAAATAGAGTACACAGATGTTGCATTCAATCTTATGCCAAAGAGATTTACCCTGACCCAGTTGCAGCAAGTATACGAGGTTATTTTGGATACCGAACTTCTAAAGGCTAATTTTAGAAGAAAAGTTTCAGATAGGGTGGTAGAGACAAACGAATATACAAAAAACGTGGGACATAGGCCCTCCAAACTATTCAAATTCAATCCAGACTGGGATAATACATCGGGATAAAACTTTTTCCCTGAGGAGAGAAGAGGATAAGCTAATATGAAAAGATTAATGTCAAAGGGCAATGCATTTTACAAAAAAAAGGTGCCTCGCTATGACTTCCAATTAGCATGGACATGATTCTTCCTATTTTCCAATTGAGAACCTTTGACGGGTGTGTTAATATTATATTTTAGGGGGTGGTTAATGTGTTAATTGTAGGGCTCAACGGAAGCCCCAATAAAGATGGAAACACAAAATTTTTGTTGAATACTGTGCTGGAAGAAGCGCAAAGTGCTGGTGCAAAAACTCAAATACTAGAAATAGCGGATTTACTGGATTCCGCCAAGCATAGCTTTTGTGTTGTATGCAGCAGTCCATGCACGGGGGTTTGCTACCAAGGCACTGAACTTGAAAAAGCCTACGAAATTTTAAAAAAGGCTGATGCAGTAGTTATGGGTAGCCCAGTATATTTTGGGAGTGTCTCAGCCCAGCTGAAAGCCTTTTTTGATAAGACCAGAAAGCTCAGGGGAGAAAAAGCTTTCTACAACAAGGTTGCTTGCGGGGTGACGGTAGGAGCATCAAAGTATGGCGGACAGGAAACGACTATGAATGCTTTGCACGATATAATGCTGGTTCATGGCATGGTAATTGTTGGTGATGGTTACATCGAAAATGATTGCGGACACCATGGGGTATGTGCACAAGCCCCCGCAGATTGTGATGAACCAGCGATAAAGCGAGCCAAGATACTAGGCAAACGGCTTGTAGAACTTTGCAAAAAAGAATGCTAAACTAACCTTTTTTGGGGGGGATATCCCCCCAAAAAAAAAGGTTAAATTCGGGTTGGCTACAAAAGAAAGAAAGGCCCATAAGTGTGGGTGAATCATAAAAACAAAAAAAATAACTATAATAATTGTTATATACGAATTACAAGCAGGTGAGATTTTGGAAAATGAGTTTTCTAGGACCAAACGCTTAATAGGGGAGAATGCATTTGCTGTTTTAAAGGAAAGCAAGGTGGCGGTATTCGGTATTGGCGGAGTGGGTTCTTATACAGCCGAAGCCTTAGCAAGATGCGGGGTAGGGGAGCTGGTTTTGATTGATAATGACACCGTATCCCATTCAAATATTAACAGACAAATTCATGCTACAAATAAAACCGTTGGCAGGCTTAAAGTTGAGGTTATGGGGGAAAGGATACACGAGATAAACTCAAAGATAAAGGTATATCCGCATAAAATATTCTATCTCCCTGGTTTTGAGGATGAGACCCTTTTTGAAGGACTGGATTATATTGTTGACGCAATTGATACCGTAGCAGGAAAAATTGATTTAATAGTGCAGGCAAACAAAAAAAACATTCCTATCATTAGCAGCATGGGAGCCGGGAATAAGATGGAACCCACAAAATTTGAAGTTGCTGATATTTTCAAGACTTCGGTGTGTCCCCTTGCAAGAGTTATACGAAAGGAGCTCAAAAAAAGGGGTATAGCTTCTTTGAAAGTTGTATATTCAAAGGAAAAACCCATAAAACCTCATGAAATGAGTAAAACCAGCAAAGACAAAAATTATATCCATGGAATTGGGATTGGAGAATTAAACAATCTAAACAAATCCCCAAACATGGAAAAAAGGGCTCCTGGAAGTATTTCATTTGTCCCTTCCGTTGTAGGTCTTATAATGGCTGGTGAAGTTGTGAAGGATCTTATTGGATATGAAATTTTTTAAATTCTATCTTAAAAAAATGCCTAGTTGATGCTATAATCATTATGATAAGCTTAATAGGAATATACCGGATTCTAGATGCTTGAAGGTCTTAAATAAAACAGCGGTATGCTATCTATCCAATAGCAGGGTAGTGACAAAATATACACAGGGCGGTTTTACTAGCTAACACACTACTATAAAAAGGGAGTATTACATGATTAATAAACGTATAAATATATTTACGGGGCATTTTGGAAGTGGAAAGACAGAGGTAGCTGTAAATTATGCACTACAACTTAGAAAATCTGACAAAAAGACAGCCATTGTTGATTTTGATATAGTCAACCCTTTTTTTAGGACAACAGACGCAAAGGAAAAACTAGAATCTAAAGATATTCGGGTTATTATACCAATGTATGCTAATACAAATGTGGATGTTCCCGCACTTCCGCCGGAGATTAATGCATTGTTTGAAGTGAAAGAATACAATGTTGTTTTCGATGTCGGCGGTGATGATTTAGGGGCAAAGGCTCTTGCAAGGTACAGCGAAGATATAAATACAAATGGTTATGATATGTATTTTGTTATAAACAGCAAAAGGCCAATGACTGACACATTTCAAAAAACAAAACAAATGCTTTTTGAAATAGAACAGGCCTCGGGGCTTAAGATAACAAAGCTTGTTAATAATACAAATCTCCTGCAAGATACGACGCTTGAAATTATTCTGGAGGGCCATAAAATGATTGAAAAATTATCTTTGGAGCTTGGCATTCCTATAGGTTTTATAAGCGGATTTGGACAGTTTGTAAGTAAGGCAGGGGATATGCACAAAAATGATGTGCTGCATATGGAAAAATCAATAAAACTACCTTGGGATTAATGGGGGCTAGCGATGGATAATTTTAAATTAAGGGAATTTCTTTCTGAAGGCTCAATAATACGAACCAAGCACTGCAATTCAGCCAGCTGGATTACAAATTTTATCTATGAAATAAACGATGACTGGATCGAAATTGATATTGGACTTGAAAAAGAATATATTGAGAACATGATCATGGTGGGTGATACGATACGTTGTAAATATTCCACTGATGATCACGAGTTTACCTTGATTGGTTGGGTTACAAGGATAAGATTAGAAGAACCCCAAAGTCTTACCATTAAAATTCATGATGCACAACAATTTGAAAATAAGCGTAATGGTTACAGGTACGATGTATATTTAGGCTCTGTTGTAAAAAGAAACAAAAGGGACGAGGGTGGCATATTTGCTATAATGCTCAATCTTAGTCATAAGGGTTTTGCTTTTGTTGTAAAGGAAGAATTGGAAAAGACCTTTAAATGCGAGGCACTAGGTGATATAGGTGCTTGTTATTTTGAAATATATATATCACCTAAAAGGCGCTTATGCCTAGAAGGTATTCTAAGGAGAAAAGGATTAGAGAGCAAAGGATTCGAATACGGAGCCGAAATAATTGACATAGATATTGAAAATGAGAAGATCCTAAATGAATTTTTAGAGGAGCTTGAAAAAAAAGATAAAGAGTCTTATAATAAACGAAGTGGCTTTTGGTCGAAAAACAGCAAGTATAATAAATAAATTGGGGGATCTAGATGGCAAGGGTTATTTTTAATGAAGATGAATGTAAGGGGTGCAAGCTTTGTACAACGGTATGCCCTAAAAATATTGTTGTCATGTTGGAAGACAAATTAAACAAAAAAGGTTTTCACCCTGCGGGCGTAAGGGAAATGGACAAGTGCATAGGTTGTGCTTTTTGTGCAACTATATGTCCAGATTGCGTAATAAAGGTATATAAGTAAACAGAGATTAGGGGGATTTTCATAAATGGGAGAGAAATTACTAATGAAGGGTAATGAGGCTATTGCTGAAGCGGCCCTGAGGGCAGGGTGCAGGCATTATTTTGGTTACCCCATAACACCACAAACCGAGATTGCACATTATCTGGCGAAAAAAATGCCTGAGCTTGGGGGTACTTTTGTCCAGGCCGAAAGCGAAGTTGCCGCTATTAATATGGTTTATGGGGCTGCCAGTGCTGGGGTGCGTGTTTTAACTTCCTCATCTAGTCCTGGGATAAGCCTCAAGCAAGAGGGATTATCGTATATAGCAGGGGCGGAACTTCCCGCCGTAGTTGTTAATATAGTAAGATGCGGTCCAGGCCTTGGGGGTATATTACCAGCTCAATGTGATTATTTTCAGGCGGTTAAGGGCGGGGGACATGGTGACTATAACATGGTTGTGCTGGCGCCTTCAAGTGTCCAAGAACTTTACGAACTAACTGTGGAAGCCTTTAATATTGCTGACAGGTACAGAACAATTGCAATGGTCATGGGCGATGGTATTTTAGGGCAGATGATGGAGGCAGTAGAGTTTAAGGATAAAGAAAATATTGAGGAAGTAAAAAAGAATTGGGCGACCACCGGAACAAAAATGGAAAGGGAACACAACACGGTGACCTCCATTTATATACAACCTGAGGTTTTAGAAGAACATAACCGAAAGCTGCAATCAAAATATGAAATAATAAAAGAAAAAGAAACCCGGGTTGAAAGCTATAATTGTGATGGTGCTGATATAATAGTTACGGCCTTTGGTACCGTAGCTAGAATAGTAAAGAATGTAATTAAAATGGCGGAGGATGAGGGTATAAAAGTTGGACTTATTAGACCCATAACCCTATGGCCGTTCCCGATAAAGGAATTTAAAAAATATGCGGGTGTACCGAAGGCTTTTTTATCGGTAGAGCTCAATGCTGGTCAAATGGTTGAAGATGTGCGTTTGGCCGTAAATGGGGAAAGACCCGTATATTTTCATGGCAGAATGGGTGGAATGATACCAACGCAAAAAGAAATTCTCGACAAAATTAAAGAAATTTTACAAGCATGATCCTGCATTTTAAATATATTTAATGCCATATCATAGTTATATTGAAATGATATGATTGGGCATTTTGTATGGGAAGGGGAAAAAAATGAACATAGTTTTTGAAAAACCACATGCCTTAACAGATATATCAATGCACTATTGTCCAGGATGTACGCATGGAATATCCCACAGGCTGGTGGCCGAGGCAATAGATGAACTTAATATTGAAGGGAAAACCGTAGGCGTTTCACCTGTAGGGTGTGCCTACAACAATTATCTTTATTTTAATTGCGATATGGTGCAAGCTGCCCATGGCAGGGCACCTGCGGTTGCAACCGGTGTAAAAAGGGCAAACCCGGATAATATTGTATTTTCATACCAAGGCGATGGCGATTTAGCGGCTATAGGTACAGCGGAAATTGTTCACGCAGCCACAAGGGGAGAGAAAATTACCGTTATATTTATAAACAATGCGATCTATGGAATGACATCGGGGCAGATGGCTCCTACAACACTTATAAATCAAGTTACCACTACAACGCCTTTTGGCAGAAAGCCCGAACTTCACGGGTATCCTGTGAAAGTTTGTGAACTTTTATCTACCCTAGAAGGGGCGGCCTATGTGGAAAGAGTATCATTGCATGATGTAAAAAATATTAAAAATGCGAAAAAGGCCATTAAAAAGGCTTTTGGGGTACAAATAGCGGGACACGGATTTTCAATTGTTGAGGTTTTGTCCTCATGTCCAACCAACTGGGGAATTAAGCCGGAAGGGGCTTTAGAGTGGATACGCGATAGGATGATACCTGAATACCCACTTGGAAATTTCAAAGGCAAGGATCTGGAGGTGTAATTAAATATGAAGGAACAACAAATTATTTTGTCGGGTTTTGGGGGACAGGGTATACTTTCTGCTGGAAGAATTCTTGCCTATGCGGGTATGCTTGAAAATAAAAATGTGTCATGGCTTCCGTCTTATGGTCCCGAGATGAGGGGAGGAACGGCCAATTGCAGTGTAATTATATCCGAAAATGCGGTAGGTTCGCCGATCTTAAATAGTGCCACATCTCTTATTGTTATGAATACTCCCTCGCTGGACAAATTTGAAGACTTGGTAGAAGAAGGTGGCATAATAATAAAAGATAGCAGCCTTGTAGCTAGGGAACCCAATCGGGGGGATGTCACAGTTTATGGTATACCTGCCACTAAAACCGCATTAGATATGGGAAATGCAGCTTTTGCAAACATCGTTTTATTGGGCAAACTAATTGCTGCTACCAATTTAGTCTCAAAGGAGAACTTTAAAGAGGCTCTAAAAAAGACATTACCCGCAAAAAAACATTTTATGATTCCAGATGAAATGAAGGCACTTGAATTTGGAATGGAATTTTAAAATCCTAAGATTTTGTGCAATATCATAAAGCCGATTAAAGGTCTATACATTATAAGCATAATATCGTAAAAGGGATGAAATGTATTCTGTATCCTCAAAGGTATAATTACTATATGTATGCTGGTGACCTGATGCAAAGCAAAGAATATTTTCCATTTTGTGCACATGACCATTTTCAGTCTTTATTGGGAAACCAGTAAAACCTGAAAAATAATGTGTATGGCCACAAAATGAGGAAATGCCATGATATGCGTGGATATGAAATATACTAAGTCCAACTGTATACTCGGTATACCCAAACAAAATATGCTTATGCCCAGTAGTTATTTTGGTATCAAACTTATATTTGTGTATATGGGGGCGCATATATAATCTCCTTAGTATAAAACTTTATTGGACCTACAGTATTAATCTATACAAAATATCCTTAATTATTAATCCAATTTTATGTTGGAAAATGAAATATTTATTATAAAAAGCCCGGGACATCATGAGATCCGGGCTTTTAGGCACTATGCATATTCGGGGAAATGGTTATTAATCAATATGATTTATTGTCATTTGAAATTTCAATCTTCTTCTTCGACATCATCTTCTATTACAACATACGATCTTTGGTTCATGTATTTATTTTTTCCAACAACTGTATAGGTTTCTATGGGATATTTATGGATAACTATATCTTTTGCATGGCCCATGTAGGAGGTTAGGATATCTCCTACCCCAATACTGTGCTTCATGTACTTATTTAGTGTACCTATAAGACCTGGAATTTTATCTATATTGCTTATAGTTCCGTGTTGTTCAATGAAGGCCTTCATGAAGTTTAGCTGATTCTTTTTTCTTTCAAAATCACCAATGGAATGGGTTATTTCTCCCATTTCATCATTACCTTGTCTGTACCTTACAAAACCCTCTGCTTTTCTACCGTTAAGGTATTGCCAACCGGCGTCAATATGAATAGAAAGTTCTTGATATATATCATCGTAATGCATATCATAGGGCACATTTATATAGACTCCCCCGAAGAGATCTATTATATTTGCAAAGCCTTCGGTATTGAGCCTCACATAATCATGTATTTCGATATCGAATATCTCCTTCATTAAAGCGGCAAGGAAATTCATAGAATAGGCACCAAACTTACCTTCATGCTTCATGTAGGGGCCTATAAGGTAGGCGCAATTGATTTTGTAGAAATCAGGATCGTTTACTCTGTCATTGAGCTCTAGATAATGCTTAACTTTGGGATTATAGTCAATATACAAATCTCTTGGAATCATTATTATTTTAACCAGACGGTTATTTTTATCAATACTAAATACCCCTATAGTATCGTAAAGACCGGATACCCTGTCTTGTCCAATAAACATAATATTTTTACTTTTTTCATCAACAAGTTTCTTATTATATTTCATTTCATTGGTTAGTCCCGGAATTGAATCATAATCAATTTCCTGGGATACAGGGTTAGGTGTGATTTGCTCACGCATATCCCATGCATTGTGGGAAGCGGTGGGTTCGGCTGAGGGATATATAATGCCCAGATCAAAATCTGTATTACCGTTGCCGCTTCCTAAAACGAACCTGCCAAGGACTAATATCAATACCCCTAATACTGCGAAGCTGCCTATCCATATAAGTAAGGATTTCTTTAATCCCGGTTTTTTATGTTTAATTGCTTTTTTTTTATTTTTAGATGCTTTTTTCTGTGCCATAATAAAAATACCCCTTAAATAATCTGAATTAAAAATATTTATTTATAAATATGAGTGTATATATTTTAACATAGATCAGAAGTAAAGGGGGGGGATTTTTTTTTATTTACGGAAAGTTTAAAATAAAGATAACAAATTGAGGTTATATTTGCATGGGAATGGAATATCATTTATTTATTTCACATATTACAGAGTAAAAATGGAAGCCAAGAACATTTTAAATTCCTAGCCTCCATACAAATGATTTTTCCTATATTTGAGGCGATTTACAATCTGCCTTTTCTAAGTGCTCTAGGTTTTCCTAGAATCTCTGAGAGGATTATACCCTGCAAAATATCATTTTGTGAAAGGTTCGAAAAATTCGTAGCATCTGCGAGTAAGGATCTACTAGCACGGCTATCCTGTCGTTCTTTCTTAATGGATGGTTTGATTTTACTACTATTGGATGGTTGTTTGGATCCTAGGGTCAAATCGCCATCCTTACCCAATTTCCCCACACCCCCAAGGCTGCTGCTCCTGACAGGATTACCCTCAATGCCTATACTGCCTTTTTGGGTTCCAAGGCTACCTGTATATGTGTACCTGTCTTTTGCTGCATTGTAAAGACTACCGCCCCTTTTGGTATCTCCTTTAGGACCCAAAGTATTCCGATGCTGTGTATGGGGAATACTTTTTTTACTTGTATTTCCTGTTGTATGCCGATTCATCTCGTTGGAAATTTCATTAATCGCATTCATTATCTCATCTAGAAAATTACTCATAATTAAAACAGCTCCTTAATGTACGATACCAGATACTATTCTTTGCCGATTGTGGCCTCCTCATCTTTGCCCGCTTTTGAAATGCTGTTTCTCATTTGTGTGTCTGCCAGTACATTTTGCATGTTGTAGTAATCCATAACACCAAGTTTGCCATCACGAAGAGCGGATGCCATAGCCTGCGGAACTTCAGCTTCGGCTTCTACAACCTTTGCTCTCATCTCCTGAACCATAGCCTTCATTTCCTGTTCCTTTGCGACCGCCATGGCCCTTCTTTCCTCGGCTTTAGCCTGTGCTATGCGCTTATCAGCCTCGGCTTGATCGGTCTGAAGCTGTGCTCCTATATTTCTGCCAACATCAACATCGGCAATATCAATCGAAAGTATCTCAAAGGCTGTTCCCGCATCAAGGCCCTTATTTAAAACTGTCTTAGATATCGCATCCGGATTTTCAAGGACTTCCTTATGGCTGGTTGCTGAACCGACCGTTGTAACGATACCCTCACCAACACGCGCAATAATTGTCTGTTCCCCTGCACCACCAACTAGGCGATCTATATTTGCTCTTACGGTAACCCTAGCTTTTGCCCGAAGCTCAATACCATCCTTTGCTATTGCAGCAATTACTGGGGTTTCTATTACTTTTGGGTTAACACTCATTTGGACAGCTTCAAGCACATTTCGCCCAGCCAGATCTATCGCTGCCGCTCTTTCAAATTCAAGGGGTATACTTGCCCTTTGGGCTGCGATAAGAGCGTTTGCAACCCTGTCAACATTACCCCCAGCTAGATAATGGGCCTCAAGTTTGTTTATAGAAACATCAAGCCCCGCTTTTGTTGCTTTAATGAGGGGGTTGACAACCCTAGAGGGAACCACCCTTCTAAGACGCATACCTACAAGAGTCAATATTCCTACCTTTACATTGGCTGCAATGGCTGATATCCACAAGCCGATAGGGATAAAGGAAAAAAACAGGATAAAAAAAACAATCAATCCTATAAGGCCAAACACAAAAGCTATACCACCAAGTTCTGTCATATAAAACTCTCCCTTCGATATAATATTATAATTATTGCTTTGAACAATCCTAGAATAGCTATTTGGGTAAAGAATTCAAGTGTCAAATATTATTTTACTTCCCTAACGACAATACGCCGACCCTTGACATCTATTATTTTTATTTTTGTCCCTATACCGATAAATCCAAACTCGGATACGACATCTATTTTTTGATTCCCAATACCCATGGTACCCGAAGGCCGAAGAGCAGTTAGAGCTATTCCTTCTTTTCCAGCAAAATTGCTAAGATCCTCCGTTCCATGATAACCGCTTTCCCTATCTAGAGAGCTAGTTAAAACAAGGGTATCAGAACGATGTCCTCTTTTTATTGTGAATACCGATATAAGAATAATAATTCCTAGTATTAGAAGTATTATAGCGGACATTATTATTACATCAAGTATATTTTTCGCGG
>JAAZML010000009.1 GCA_012798835.1 Clostridium sp. | reverse complement strand
CACGACCAATGCATCGTCAATACAATCGACAATATAATCACAGTAGCCCAATTCGTGTTTCTTTTCAACCTTTTCCCTATCAACCTCAACAATAAGTACTACACCATTATTTGCCTTCACAACTAGGGATAACATTTCACCTAAATTGCCTAAACCCGCTGACAAAACCAGTTTATTCCCGAGAGATCCGGCAAAATGCTTTCTTGTCAATGAAGTTATGATCACTAAAGTTTTATAGAGAGCCCTTGGCAATTTCATCCCCAGCGGGTCATCCAGATCTTCGCAGTCATCGACAATTAAACCTTTGTCTACAAGTTTATAAAATTCATCCCCTGTGGCCCAAGCCGGGACTAAAACCCCATTTGATTCCAAAACCCGTGGCGCCATGGAATGGGTTTTGAATATCCCCACCGGTTTTCCCGATTGAATTAACAAGGTTTCATCACCTTCGAGGTACTGTAAGGATTCTAAAATATCATGATAATATTTTAAACCCCGCCTTGTCTCATTACCCTCACTATGCGAATAATGGCTAAAGACTTCCGTAATTTTTGGATTCGAATTAGCCGGCAATACCCGCATAATCACCTCCTGGAACCAATTATTACATCTATTTGTAGATTTTTTGGGGATGTGTGTCCCCCGAAAATATCCCGCTTTGCCCATGCCCAAATTAATCCTGCTCACCTTCTCCCCGAAAGGATATCTTATTTTATCTATCCTAGCATATATTCCCTTTTGCTCCAATTTATCCTTCGGAAAATCTCCTTTCTATATGGACTTTTTTGCTTATCCTAAATTTACTGGGTGGCAAGCCCTCCGCTTTTTTAAAAACCCTTCCAAAATAGTTGGGATCATTATAGCCTACGCTTTTACCTACTTGACCAATACTCAGGTCCGTCGTAAGAAGAAGCTTTTTTGCTTCTCTTAGTCTTACATTCGTTAAATATTCTATAAAATTCATTCCGGTGAATTTTTTGAATCCCCGGCTGAAATAATAGGGGCTAATATATATGTGATTAGATACATCCTCTAGCGTAATATCTTTAGAAAAGTTCGCATTGATAAATTCAGCGGCCTTCTCAAATATTTGTAGATTCATCTGCTTACGTCCCTGGTATACCTCCCCTATTACCCCACTGATAACCTGCCTCATTTGACTACGTAAATCTGAAATTGTATCACTTTTTAATACTTCCTGAACGAAATAGCCACTCAATGCGGCCAATTTCTCCTGTTCCGCCCCTGCTTCTAAACCCACTTTTACTAGGGTTGTTATTATTTCAATTAGGCGCGTTTTCATAATTATGGGGTTAATTGGATTTCCCACGGGAATCCCACCCAAAAGTTCGTCCAATATTTTAAATGCTTCTTTTTTGTCACAACTAAGGACTTTGACTGAAAGTTGGGTTTCCACTTCAATGGAAAAAAGTTCAAGGCCTTCGGAAAATGGAACGATATTTTCAATATGAATAACCTGACTTTTACCCAAGAAAAATTTATGGTGGCTGGCCAGCAAAGCCTCTTTATACGAAAGGTGAATATCTAGGATGTTTTTGTAACGGTTCCCTATGCCCACTGAAACAGAAACTTTTGTTTTTTCTTCAATATAGTTTCTCACAATTTCACCAAGTTCCATGGCTTTTTCCACCAATGATATTTCGGTGCTTTTTAAACATAAAAGTACTGCATATAAATCTTCGTCCATATTTATAACCATAGCAGATAATTTCGTTGCAATTTCTTCTATACACTTTAAAATCTTTAACCTAAGATCTTGTTTCTGCATTTCACTTTTATTTCTGGTTCTTGAATGGTAATTATCAATTGTAACTGTCATTACAGTATTGGGTTGAGTGTCTATTTTCAATTGCCTTTGTAGATCCCAGATATCCCTTACACTTTTAATATTATTATTCAGAATATCCCTCAAGAAACCACGATGGGCATACTCTTCTAAAATATCACTGTTCATTTACTAGTCTCCCCAGGAACACACCTTATAGGAAAAGTAGGTTTTGTAACTATCCCTTCCGCCTTTTTATACCCAGCACTAGCATATCTTATAACTCCCAATGCGGGATCTGCCTTTAAAACAAGCTCAAGCCTCTTGTTTGCCTCAGCAGTACCATCGGCAATAACTGT
>JAAZML010000038.1 GCA_012798835.1 Clostridium sp. | reverse complement strand
TAATAGCAACATCTGCAACTTGATTTGCTGTTAAATCAGCTTGAGATGAGACAACAATATTACTTGGTATTAAATATGCGTGAGCTGCACGATTTACCGAAACAGTAATACTTGTGCCTTGCTCTATTTCTCCTGTTGGTTCAACAGTCATTGAAAGCGGTGCATCTATAATAGTAATAGAAGTTGTTGTTGGAGTTGAAATATTTCCTGCATAATCTATAGCAATAAATCGAAATGAATCTCCCACATCAAGCGTTGTTACATCTGTTAAATTAATTGCAGCAGCAACATCTGCCATAACAGCGGTACTAAAATATGATTTATTCAGTATGTCGTTTTCGCTCGTAACATCAACTCCAGTAGTTGGTATTAAACACAACCATGCATCTTCATTTACTGTTGCAGTTACAACCGCAGTTTTTGCAAAATCACCTGAATCAAACTGTGTTATAATTGGTGGAGTAATGTCATTAATTTGTATACCTACTTTTGCAGAAATAGCACCAGCAGATGGATCATATGCATAGGCTTCATAATAATCAGCCTTAAGCTTTGAAACATCTATTAATGTTGGATTATCTGCAATAACTGAAGCGGAAACTCCATTACCTGCAAATACAGCTTCTTGTAATTGTGTTAATACAGGAGCGGTTTCTTTAGGTACAATATAAATAAATCCATCAGCCGTGCTTGTTGCATTTACAACAGCATTAGGAGTTGCATCAAGATTTGTAGTAACATTATATAAATATAATGGTGAACCTATTGAAATATAGTCAAACTCTATTGTTCCATTAAATAATGTAGGCTCCCATGGAGCAGCAGTAGCCTCTGCTGTAATAAAATACATCATTACTTGATAAATATTTGTTCTATCAATTTCAACAACTGATGGTTCAAACGAATATTGATTAAATAATGTTGGTCCTAAATCAATTGTAACCTCTTGCCATGTTGTAGAAGGCGATAAATCTCTCCACCCCATACCATCAGACATATAAGTGGCAGCACCTGTTGAAGAATTATAGCAATTTACAAGGTCAGCAACATCAACTCGTAATTTTAATGTTGGAGGAACTGTACCTTTAATTCTATAACGGAATTGAAGAGTTTCACGACCTGTTAAATCCATAACTTCTTTTGTAGCATTTGCTTGGTTAACATACGTCATTACACTTATTCCTTTATATCCCTTAGAACCATCCATTTCAACCGAATAATAACCATCACCTGTTGCTACTTCTGTTCCTGTAAAATCAGGATCTACACCCAAGTTTTCAGTAACATAATCTGTTAAATCCGCAAAATCATCTCTCCAACCTGTAGTTACTGTAATGCCATAAAGGTTTGCCAAAGGTTCATTATAAAATGCCATATTCGAACGCCCATCAGCAGCTTGTAAGGTTGTACCTGCCGAAGCTGTAACTGAAAGACCTGCAGCAGAAACGCCAGGATCAGCTAAAGTAAATACTAACACAGTAGCATCACCTTGTTTAGCTTGAACATTTTCTACTGTTAAAGCAGTAGACCCTGCCATAAATGAAACCGCATTTGTTGAAGTTGGAACTTTCATAGCTGTACTAAAGCGCACTTCTATTTGTTTTCCATCATAAGAAACTTTTCCATTTTCAAAATTCACAGTTGGATCAGGAGGGCAGATTCTAAGGTCATCAATATATGCTTTAATTGTTGAACCTGCTTGTGTTTTAGTTCCTCTAATCATTACCCCATCATAAAGTTGATCGGCTGGAGGTTGAATATTACTTTCAAATTCGTACCATGCTCCAGTACCCATAGCAGCAGCAGAAACTGTAATAACACGCCCATCTGAGTCATATTCCCAATCTGAACCTTTTTGATGAACTAAATGAAATTCTAAACCTTCATTATCTGGATTAGAAGTTACCCAAACTCTACCTTTTAATTTAGCTCCTGTTTGCGACATAGCATTAATAAAATCAGTATTATCAGCGTATGCTGCACGAACTGCTCCCCACTCTGTGCCTGTTCCTTCAAAGAAAGCTACTTTATTTTGTGGATCAAGGGGGTCTGTTGCGTTCACATCAAAGCCAACAGCACCTGCCCAACCTGCAACTAAAGCAAGATTAACATTATTATCAAAATCACTTATATAATAACACTCAACACTCAAATAAAAGTTTTGAACTTCTCTATTTGTAAATGCTTTTGCTGTTTTTGAACTTGTTGTTCCAGTAACACTTCCTCCAGCAAAAGACAATAAAATCTCATCATTAGCAGAAGCAATAGCACCACCTTCTATTAAAAGATTTACAATTGTTGGGTCTTCAGCATCTCTTTCTATTCCTGTAATTGTTACTGGAGAACCTCCTACAGTTAGTGAAAAATGAGATGCATTTAACGATGATGGAGCTATATCTTTACTCCATTGAATTTTTACTTGTGTACCTATAACATCAGTAAACCGAACAACAGGGAACGGTTCCATATTAGTTATTTTATTAATTACTTCATAATCAGTAAAAGCATCTGCCTGAAGATTATCTCCAGAAGAACGAATGGTTGTACCATTATATGAAATTTCAATTATAGGTTTATCAATATCAGATGTTAAATTTATAGTAACTCTTTTTCCACTTACAGATATTGAACTAACATTTACAGTTGTTGCTGGAGAAGATTCATCAGCATATGTTTTAACTGTCCAACCAGATGTGTTTGTTGTGCTTGCTAAATTTTTACTAAAATCAACATAAATAGCATTTCCGTTTGCATTAGTTTCGGCAGCCAAAGGAACTGGTTTCATATCCCAAAAGTTAGGCATATTACCAGTTAATGTAAGCATATATAATAATTGTGTGGTATGTGTATAATATGCCCCATATCCATCTGTTGCAGAACCTACTGTCCAACACTTATCCATATAATTATCATGAACAGAGCTAATCATAGCTCCAATACTCAATCCTCCTGAAAAACAAGGGTTTTTACTCTTACCTAAAGTTGAAAAATTTGGATTGTTATCAGGATTGTTAAATGGATTTCCATTTAATAAATAACCATCTACTATATCAGCAGGATTTGGATATTTCCCTTTTACCCATGTTGTAATTTTATGAGCAACATCATATGCATCTTGATGCCCATACCAAGCATAAGCATGTGCCATACGCCATGGAACACGCACTGCGTCATATAAAAAATATGATTCAAACTTATCGGAAATTATACCATTAATATAGGTGCCAGAAGTTCCATGTGTTCCATTATGGCACCAGTCAGGTACCAATCCAGTTGTTGCATTTGCTGATTTTTTCATTAAACTATAACATGCTGTAGTAACTGCACTCCACCGGTTACTACTTTGCCAACCTTGATCAACCTCCACAAAACCAAAAAGTTCTGTTGAATTTGTAATAAAATAACATGGGTTTGCATAATCATTAAATGCGTTTCCTGGTTTCAATATTTTATTACCATCAACTTCATATGTATAAATGTTACTTATAAGAGTTCTTGCTTCTGTAAGATAATTATGTGTGCTTGAAGTATTTCCCCATTGTTTAGCTGCCATTAATAATGCATTCGCAACGTCTACGTCAGCGTCAGTAGCACCATGTTCATTACCAGCACCAGCAACAGGATTACCTGTAAATGCATTCACTTTCCAGTTCATAAACCCCTGATGGTCAGCATTCTTTTTGTAATAAGAATACAATTTATCAAATTCCCCTTGTGTTTTATTTGTAGCATTATCCATGTACACCATTATAAGCATACCATATGCTATACCTTCAGAAACAGTTGCGTTTCCAGACTCTCCTGGTTGCGAAAACTTAATTCTTGCACAAGGCGTCCCACCAATAGACCCCTCTTCATAATATGTTGTTTTCCATGCATTATATAAGCTTTGGATTCTTGATTCCACAGCACTTCCTGTATAAATATTACCATACGGATATTTGTAATTTTGCGGGAAAGGATAATTCTGAGAAAAACCTGTAGTTGCAAATAATGTAAGCATTACCACAAGTAATGTTACTTTTGCCACAATTCCCTTAAACAATTTGGTAGAGAGTAAATCTTGTTTCATAACAATTATAATTTAATTTAGACTATATACATTTTTTAAAAATTTCAAAAAAACCCGAAGGATTACAAAAATACATAATTTTTAT
>JAAZML010000054.1 GCA_012798835.1 Clostridium sp. | reverse complement strand
AGGGGGAGGGGACAATTTAACTTGAGTTGGAAACCCTGCTCCTCCCATACCTACTATCCCAGATTCACGAATAATATTCTTTATTTCTTCCGGACTCAAGGATTCAATACTACTAAAAGCCTTTATACCATCATAGATTTCATCTTGACCATCTGATTCTATTACAACAGACAAAACTTTGCCACCAGATGGATGTGGCCGGGGTTCTATTGCTTTAACTACACCTGAAACACTGGAGTAAATTGGTGCAGAAACGAAAGCTTCACTTTCACCAATCTTTTGCCCCTTCTTTACTTCTTCTTTTACTTTTACAATTGGTTCACATGGTGCACCGATGTGCTGTAACATTGGTAAAACAACAGTATCCGGTATAGGTGCTATCTCAATTGCTTTATTTTTTGTTAGTCCTTTAGAAGTAGGAGGATGGACACCTCCTTTAAATGTTCCGATTGCCATTTATATCACTCCTTAAAAGCAACATTAAATTAGAATCGCTTAGTTACAATAACATTACATCACTTAGATATTATATCATAATATATTAAGTTACTTTAAGATTATTTCATATTTTTTGATAATTCCCATGTAGTATCAAAGAGTAGGAATAATATTGTTGATAAAAAACCTTACATTGTTAAATAATTAAACAATATATATTATATGAGTTCTAATAAGATATTGTGAATTTTATAATATGCAAAGTCACCAATAACAGGATATCGGGATATAATAACAAAGAAGGAGCCCGATAATTGGGTCCCTCTTTATTGACATAAAAACAAAAAATTTGAAGTGCTATCAATTTGATATTGATATTCTTATTAGTTTTTTTCGTGTTTTTCTTTTATATAATTATCAATGGCTTCAGCCGCGTCTTTACCTGCTCCCATAGCCAATATGACAGTTGCTGCTCCTGTGACTACATCTCCTCCAGCAAAAACCCCTTCAATTGAGGTTTGCCCATAATCATCTGTTACAATACATTTCCATTTATTCACATCAAGACCTTTGGTAGTTGCAGGTATAAGTGGGTTTGGTGATGTGCCTAAAGCCATTATAACAGTATCAACATCAAATTCAAATTCTGAGCCTTCAATTGGTAAAGGTCTTCTTCTACCCGAATCATCAGGTTCCCCTAGTTCCATCCTTATGCATTTTATACTTTTTACCCATCCTTGCTCATTACCAACTATCTCTACGGGATTTGTAAGAAGTTCGAAATTTATGCCTTCTTCTATTGCATGATGTACTTCTTCTTCACGAGCAGGTAGTTCTTTTTCTGATCTTCTATATACAACCCACACATCGGCACCAAGCCTTTTCGCAGTCCTAGCGGCATCCATAGCCACATTTCCCCCACCTACAACTGCTACTCTTTTGCCGATCTTTATCGGAGTGTCATATTCATCATCAAATGCATTCATGAGATTATTTCTAGTAAGGTATTCATTAGCAGAAAATACACCATTATAATTTTCCCCTGGTATTCCCATAAATAAAGGTAGACCGGCACCAGATCCTACGAAAACAGCTTCATATCCTTCCTCATTTAACAAGTCATCTATTGTCAGAGTCCTCCCAATTATTACGTCGGTTTCTATCTTTACACCTAGCTTTTCTAAATTACCAATCTCATATTCTACAACTTCTTTTTTAGGAAGCCTAAATTCTGGTATGCCATATACCAAAACCCCGCCTGGCTTGTGTAATGCTTCGAAAATCGTAACATCATAACCTTTTT
>JAAZML010000123.1 GCA_012798835.1 Clostridium sp. | reverse complement strand
GCCGAGGGAATAGAACTTGCGAATGAATATGTGTCTAAAAGGCTGCTTGGTTTTGATGACAAAAATCCTTTTTACCCGGAATGGATGGCCTATAGGGTGTTTGAAAACAATAAGGAAACAATAGGAAGCGCTTACCTAAATAACATGTATGGGTTTGATGGGGTACCGCAGGATAGGAAGCTTCCCAATGAATTAGCGGGAAGACCGCTTACAAACAATGTGATGGAAAATCTTTTAGATAGAAAGGCCTTTTCGGTAGTTTATGGGTACCCTTTGGAGGACTGGAAGGAAAACGGCAAGGAGCCTAGGTATTTGGGTCGCTCTATATGGGGACAAAAATTTAGCAACATGTTCTTCCCTCCCGATAACACATCGTCCACCGCATACATAGAGGACAGGAATTGGGTAAAGGAACCGTGGAGGTATGACGAAATTAGAAATCAGTTCGGGGTTAGAGAGGATGAATTCCATTATAAGCGCTCACTAATCGATCCCAATTATCAAAAACGCCTGGAAAAACTCATCATCAAAGGTATCGAATACAAAATCGAAATGGTTGCCGAGGACTCGAAAGCAAAAGGCTACAACAACTACTTCAGAAGCAGGAACGAAGGCTACAAAAATATGGGCGATGACCTCTACTGGTTCAACCGCGTGGTCATAATCCAGCCCCCGACAAAATACACCTGGGGTCTTGGAGTAATATACCATAAATCTGGCGGAAAATATTGGTATATGGACATGTATATCCACCCCGATACGCTTATAGATCTAGACATGAAGGTTGAGCTTAAGGACAAGTATATTGCGATAATGGATGATGAAGAGGATAAGAGCGATTATGTAACTATTGAAAATGCGGTGGTGGACGTCTCTTTGGACACAGAGCTTATTTTCGGCACCAAGCAGGAACGAAACGTAGATGTATACATATCGGATGTTTTAGACTTTAAGGCAGGTTTTCGCACGAGCGCAACAAACACGACAACAGGAAACCAAATGGACATCATAGTTGAAGGCGGAATAGACGGGATAGAAAAACTGAGCGAAAGAGAACTAAAAAGTATACTGCAGCTAAACAAAGGGGTGTCCCTGAATACCACCCTTAAAATACCCAAAAACAACCTAAAACAGGGGAATAACAAAATAAAGCTTATGGCTGATGGCAGCATTGAAATAAAAGATGAAGGCGAGGCCAAGGACACAGCAGAAAAAATAATTGAGATTTTTTACATAAAATCCGTGAAGACTTCCTATATGCTTGATTATGACGAATACACAAAGACCATTATTCATCCGTTCAATAAGGGAGATGCGCTTACGGCAACACTTACCAAACCCTTTCACTTTGACAGATGGATAGGGGATGCAAGGATAAGGTTTGCAAAAACCGATTCGGGTACTGGGGGATTAGTTTTTGGATCACCGGCTTTAAAGGATGTGCCCACAAGTGTAAATTCTAGCAGCACCGCAATATATCCTAAAATTGAATTTAAAGCAGGAAGAGAATTTTTAGGAGATAATCCGCCGGGTGTTCTTTACCATCCTAATGGTGAGACCATGGCAAAAAGCTTTATCCAGCAGTATCAAGGTGAGCTGTCGAGAGATTATAAATACCTTATAAAGAATGTGGAGCCGATACCGGACGAATCGGGAAGCGGAACTGCAAGAGATAGCTTTCCGGCGGGACATGAGCAGATAACCATTAAAGCGAAGGTATACAACGGGACAGAAATGACACCACAAAGCATTGCAAAAGGAGAAGAGAATACGGGGAGTGCCCTTATAAAAAAACTATATTGGGAAGGTAATAGATACGAAATACCCGTACAAAGATATATGAAAAATGTTGGCGCCAACGGAAATATCGCAAGCCTAACTCCAGCCGACGGAAAGTTTAAACGACTCTTTCAGCACAAGGACACGGTACAGGTAACCTATGGGGTTAATAAATCCATGGCTCAGCATTTTGCAAAGGACAGAAAAGCTTCAAAAGAAGGAAGGACAAAAAGCTTTGACTATGCTCCGTTTGCCACCGATAAGGTACTCCAAAACCTGCCGTATCCCTTAAGGTCCGGTTACAACTACGCTCCGTACGGTCAGTATACCGCAACGGTAAGAACCGAGATCTACAAAAAGGGAGGAGAACAAACAGAGCATCAGGCCATCGTAAACAGTGTAATAAATTCTTTTAAAGTAAATGTAGAACTCCCCACATTAAATTCCAAGGGTCAAAAGGTAAATACCTACCCAATAAACGTTGCAAAAAACACAAAACTAATCTCTGATGAAGTGCTAAAATACAATGCAGGTCCTTCGGGAGTGGGGGATTATGGAAGTGCCAACGAGAGTGCACTTTTGGGTAGCACCAACGATCTATTTAAGAAGATACTTGAAGGCTGGAGCTATTCGGGTACACAGAGCTCATGGTTAGACAAAAAATACAGAGAATACGTAAAATCTGCTGACATACATAAAATCACGGAGGAGACTATCATAACCTTTACCGTAAATCCAAAGCTGGAAAAGTTTTTAACCCCAATAGAGATAGGCGGTAAAAACATACCTGACGGGGACTATTTTATAAGGGTATACTTTAATGGATTTGAAAACTGCCACGCCAACAAAGTTGTATCGAGTGCCCTCAATCCCCAAAGTAGTTGGAGCAAAAAATATAATCCCAATGATCCTTGGAATATGGTTATAAATATTCGGGGAACAAGGCATGATGATATGATATATTAGGATAAAAGTGTAGGGTGATAGTGGAGCAGTGCATAAACCATATTCTTAATAAAAGGTAAGAATAATAATTGATTAGATTAGGGGGATGTGAAAGTTTGCATCCCCCCAACTTTCACCTAAATGCCTTTAAACACCAATGGGTTTGATATGTCTGGGAAATTAAAATTAATTGAATATGATCGCAAATATAAAAAGAAAGATAGTACAAAAGGTAATATTATAATATAATTAAGGTGTCCAGAACCAAACACAATAAACCAGAAACATAAATATTTTTTAAAGGAGCTGTAATAAATGTGGCTGACAGTCGCGGTTCCCCTTACAGTGCTATTTACGGTGCTGATTGGGATTTATTTAAAAAAAGAACCCCTTATGGAGAAAAAAACGATAAAAGACAAAATGATGGTATTATTGCCAAGGCACAAACTAGATTTTGTTTTTGTTATTGCTATGTTCGCAATGGGTATTTTCGTCTTCGGGCTTCGATACAACTATTTCCATGATTATATAGAAGCCTCAAAGTTAGCTGTTTTAGCATTACTTTTTATACCTATTGTCTATATAGACTATAAAACCAAAAAGATCCCCAACAAGTTATTGATTCTGGGTTTAATCTCCCGCATAGTATTATATATAATTGAAGTGTTTGTTGGGGAAGGGAATATGCTAAATATATTCCTTTCAGATATTAAAGGTGCCCTAGTAGGCGGTCTAATTTTTCTAATGGGATCATTGTTTGTGAAAAATGGTGTGGGCATGGGAGATATAAAAATGTTTGCCCTGATTGGTATATTTTATGGCTACGGTGGGACTGTATCGACGATAGTATACAGCCTGTTTTTGTGTTTTATTATGGCATTGTTCTTGCTTATTACGAGAAAAAAGGCAATCAAGGATACGGTGCCACTGGCCCCTTTTGCGTTCATTGGGCTAATTTTGACACTAATCCTAGAAATATTCTGATACTATATCGACATATTCAAAATTCATATTTTCTATAAAGAAATCAGTAATAATTACCGAAAAATAATAGGACACATCATATTTATTATAATGTTTGTGTCAAAGAATACCGTGCAGAGTTTAGACCCTGTGTTATTTTAGAGCTTATTGTAAAAGAATTAAACCTAGGGGTTCTAATTTTGTGGGATTGTTTGTATCTTTTTTTGCGGTAGAGTTGTTTAAATTTGGTAAATTATATGGAAGGCGGGGAATAAAATGATGTGGAAAGATAAGTACAGGGTTGGAGTTAAACTTATTGATCAACAACATGAGGAACTTTTTAGACGGGTCTCGGATTTTACACGCACCATTAGGGATGAAGAAGATTGGGATGCCAAATTGGATAAAGTTAAGGAAACGATGCTATTTATGAAAGAATATGTAGTTGAGCATTTTGATGAGGAAGAAGCCTATCAAGCCAAAATCGGCTATCCAGAGATCGAAGTCCACAAGAGTGCGCATGCCAAATTCAAAGAAGGTGTTAATAACTACATTAAAATTTTTGAAGACGAGGGTTTTAGCGAGGAAAAAATACAAGAATTTGGCGGGAGATTGATGACTTGGCTTATAATGCATGTTGGCAACATGGATCAGAAGATAGGCGA
Organism: Clostridium sp.; assembly: GCA_012798835.1. Taxonomy (GTDB): domain Bacteria; phylum Bacillota; class Clostridia; order Acetivibrionales; family Acetivibrionaceae; genus Hungateiclostridium. Next base: position 42,702 of record JAAZML010000123.1, on the reverse strand, counting down.
ATATGTTAAAACCAAGGAGGGGTTGGAACAATGAAGGCGGAATATATAAACTCTTTCTATAGAGCAACAAAAGACGTGCTTCAAATGATGATAGATATAAGTCCCGAAAGAGGGGATTTGAAAATGGTAAATGGTCTTACAAACAATAAGGATGCAAATGTTGAACTCGGGGTAACAGGCGATCTCAGTGGGACAATCCTATTTAGCTTCCCCAAAAAAACGACTTTAGAAATGGTTAAAATAATGTCGGGAATGGATATGGATAAAATAGACAACTTCGCCTCATCGGCTTTGGGAGAGATGGCCAATATTATCAGTGGAAATGCATTAACAAATTTGTCCGAATATAATTTTGCCTGTGATATTCAACCGCCCCAAGTGTTTTTAGGTGGCTATAAACCCGCGACCTTAAATAGTGAAAAAGTGCTTCTGCTGCCTTTATATACCTCCATCGGGGAATTTGATATTTCTGTTATACTAAAAGAAAAAGAGTAATTTAAAACATTTTAAATTTTGACAAACATATAATAAGTATGTATAATGATCCCGATAATACTCCATGTATTGTTCATCAGATAGTGAGGGACTAGTTTTGATAAAATTACTAATTAAAAGATTTATTAAGGATCATCAAAACATTACTGATATAGACGTCAGGGAATCCTATAGTCTTTTATCGGGCTTTATAGGGATTGCCTGTAATGCTCTTTTATTCTTGGCGAAGGTTATTACAGGTTTACTCATAAACAGTATTGCAGTCATTTCCGATGCATTCAATAACCTTAGTGATTTAGGCTCATCCCTAATTATAATATTTGCCGCAAAGCTCGGGAAAAGGCCTCCAGATCCTGAACACCCCCATGGTCATGGTAGATACGAGTATATTGCTACTTTGATAGTATCGTTTATTATTTTCGCTGTTGGATTAGAGCTTTTAAGGGGATCATTTGGTAAGGTTATTAAACCGGAAAAAGTTATATATAGTACAGCATCAATTATTATTTTGGTTATTTCAATTATTGTAAAGATATGGATGTTCTTTTATAATGGATATATAGGAGGAATTATAGATTCAAGTGTCAACAGAGCAACGGCCTTAGATAGTCTAAATGATGCTGTTGCAACCAGTTCAATACTTATAGGTACGCTGCTAGGTAGGGTAAGCGATTTTCCTTTTGACGGTATTATGGGAATTGTAATATCGGTATTAATAATGTACACAGGATTTAGTATTGCAAAGGATTCAGTAAATTTGCTTCTGGGTTCGTCACCAGATCCCGAGTTAATTAAAAAAATTAATTCCATCGTTTTTCAAAGCGAGTGTGTCAGGGGTACACATGATTTAAAGATTCATGATTACGGTCCAGGCAAGATATTTGCTTCAATACATGCCGAGATTTCATATGAGGATAGCATTACAGATATCCATTCGGAGGCGGGGAGGATACAAGAGAGGATCAAGGAAGAGCTAGGGATTGACATTGTAATCCACATGGATCCTGCTAAAGACAGTTAGCAAGATGTATATAGACCATTTTGAAATTTAAGGTAAGTTATCAGTGGTTTTTAAAAAATGATACACCTGCCTAAAACCCCAAATAAAACATATAGAAGGCTATTAGAAGGATAAGGCTACCCATAACTATTTTGAGTATTTTGCTAAAAGATCCGTATTTGTCATCGGAGGTTAGTTTTTTGACGAAGGCTACGGACGTTCCGGCTACCACGACCAGTACGCTATTGCCTATTGAGTAGAGTAAAAGCAATGTAACGCCCCAAGCTAGATTGCCGCTTCTTGCAACTATTCCAAGTAGAACCACCAAAACGGGAGTTGCACAGGGTGATGAGAAAAACCCACCCAATATGCCAGCAACCAAAGCACCCAAATAACCTTTCTTTGAGGATTTGCCTGTAAGATATGCGGATGGTATAAAATCATATATTTCCCAAGTTTGAAGTGCCATTAGAAGCATTAGAACTCCCAAAGTTATGTACCACCATTTTCCGGAGGCAGACATAAGCTTACCTAGTAGTGATGCAGCAGTGCCAAGGGCTGTAAAAGTAATTGCCATGCCAGAGGCAAAAACAAGGGATAACCTAAGAGCTTTTTTGGGTTCCTTATCTCCCGCACTGCCGACGTAACCAATTATAAGGGGTATAGTAGAAAGAGAACAAGGGGTAACAGAAGTCAGCACACCTGCAAAAAGTGCCAAAAGGGGTGCAAGCCACAAACTTTCCCTTATCAGCTGCGACAATACCTCCAACCATTGATCTATCATTCTTCCATCCCCATTTCTCTGAGTATAGTTAAAATTTCTTCGTAGGTCATTATGCCTTCATGGGTTGTAAATATATGTTCTTCAGTGTTTCTATCTAAATACGTTCGCATTTTCGAAGAATTTTGGTCGGAGGGTTTGTAGGGTTTACCCTCTTTATCGTAGAATACCTGTGTTGGAATGACCTGAACGGGGAAATCCTGTGCAACACCCGGAAGTTTTTGCACATCCACATATCTTATTATTGCTTTTTCCTGGAGTTCTGCATTGAGTTTTACTAGTGTGGGCTTTATTTCTCTACAAGGCGGGCAGTAATCTGCACCGAAGTCTATCATAATAGGAAGTCCGTATGTTTTTAATCTATCAAGATTTAGTTCGTTTTCCACATCAAAAGCAAAATCCGGATTAGTATGGACAGGAGGGCTTGTTTCAGCACTCTCCTTTGGATATTGCTGTGTTTTCAAAAACCACATTACAATCAGAGCAGAAATAATGATAAGTGGTACTCCAATCTTGACTATGTTATTTTTTGGCTTATTAGCGTCATTATTCATTGGCAAAACCCCCGATTTTAAATTCTAGCAAATATTTATATATATAGGTATACCCATAAAAAACAGTGTTAAAACAGAATAATATGCATCTATGTATTTTACAATAAGTAGCGTCTGGGATCTGGCAATGGGGGTTTCTATTGATTTTATATCTTTTGTGTGTTAAATTCTAATGTAGCGATCGAAATATACAACAAAGCATGCAACAGAATACACTCAATTGTGAAAGGGAAGATTTAATGAAGAAAGAATTGTTTGAAGAATACTCTATTCCTAGAGCCATAACTGCTTTGGCTTTGCCTACTATACTTGGTATGCTGGTTACCGTTTTCTACAATATGGCAGATACATTTTTTGTTGGAAAAACTAATGATGCTAGGCAAATGGCCTCTGTTGTATTGATATTTCCAATATTTATGATGCTTATGGCCTTTGGTAATATTTTTGGGATTGGAGGGGGAACCTATATATCGCGTTTGATGGGTATAAAGGAATACAAAAAAGCCAAAAATGTCTCATCTCTTTGTTTTTTTGCGTGCATTGGTGTAGGGGTATTAATCAGCATAGCTATATTTTTATTCATGGACGGTGTACTGCACCTAATGGGAAGCACCGAAACTACCTATTTTTACGCAAAGGGTTATTTGTCGATTATTGCACTTGGGGCCCCGTTTATTTGTCTCCAGCAGGCACTAGGACAGATTATCCGTGCAGAGGGGGCTGCACGCAGCTCTATGGTGGGTATGATGATAGGTACAGTGATAAACATAATATTAGATCCGATTATGATTTTAAGTCTTGACATGGGTGTAGTAGGTGCTGCAATTGCCACGGTTATTGGAAACATGTTTTCTGTTATTTACTACGTTTATTATTTAAGGAAAAAAAGCAATGTTTTGTCTATAGCCCTAAAAGATTTTAAAGCAACAGGGGAGATAATTAAAGAGATATTGATGATAGGTATACCCGTTTTTGTAAACAATATTTTATTTAGTATATCCAATATGGTTTTAAATAATTTTATTTCAGGGTATGGCGAAACAGTTGTTTCATCCATGGGGATACCGCATAGAATTAATTCTTTTCCCGTTATGATAATGATAGGCTTGTCACAAGGGATACAGCCGTTTATTGGTTATAATTTTGCAGCGAAAAACTATAAACGCATGAATAGTGCAATCAAATTTTCTACCCTGTGTTCGGTGGTTTGTGGAACCATTATAACAGCGGTATTCTACTGGGGGGCGGGGGATTTTGTGAAAATTTTCATGAATGATCCGGAAATTGTGGAGACGGGATCAAGATTTCTTAAAATAATAGCTTCGCCTGTGCCGATTCTAGGTATCCAGTTCATATTTATGGGTGCCTTTCAAGCTATGGGAAAGGCAGTGCCCGCATTGGTTTTATCAATATGCCGTCAGGGCGTACTATTCATACCCGCTCTTATTATAGGGAGAAGGCTATTTGGCCTAAATGGCATAATATGGGGACAACCTGTGGCGGACTTTTTCACAATTGTGCTATCGGTGGTTTTATATATTATTGTTTATCGTTCGATTATGAAAACAAAATTGCCTAAAAAGGACATTTCATGTGGTATAATGAATGCCGTTTAGAATGTAATGTGATATAATGATAAGAAAATAACGAAAGGTGGTAACAAAATGAGGTATGTAGAAGAACTGTTTGACAAATTTGTTTCAGGTATTCCATCAATAGTTAGCGCAGTGATATTTTTGGTAATTGCTTATGCAGCGGCACTGCTTGCAAAAGCACTAGTTATGAAGGCTCTGAAGTTATCCAAGATCGATAAGAAAATCGATAAACTTGGTATAGTTGATGAAACAACAGGGAGCTCCTTGGATTTTATCGGTAAGTTGGTTTTTGTCATAGTCTTTTTATTGTTTTTACCTGGGGTATTAAATAAATTAGGCATGGAAAATGTATCAGCTCCCATTACAGTATTGGTTTCTCGTTTTCTAGGGTATGTTCCTAACATTATTGCAGCCGTTGTTATCCTAATGTTTGGTGCTCTTGTAGCCAAAATCGTTAGACAGCTGTCAACTCCGATTTTAAAGAAACTGAATATTGATAAGTTACAAGAAAAGGCCGGGATTTCATCTTCTGAAAGTGTTACAATATCATCGGCCATTTCCTATGTACTTTACGTTATAATATTGATTCCAGTTATTACTGCATCGTTACAGGCATTGAATATAACTGCAATCTCCAATCCTGCCATATCTATGCTCAATTCCATGTTTGAAATGCTTCCTAACATATTTGTAGCAATTGCATTGATTATTATTGGCATAATGGTAGCGAAAATAGCAGCCAGACTCCTGACACAGGTTTTATCTGGCTTGGGTACCGATTCACTTCTAAAAAAGATAATTCCAGCGGGTGGAGCAAAGGTGCAGGATTTTTCCCTTTCAAAGGCTATTGGCGAATTTGTAAAATACATAGTGGTACTTTTATTTATTGTTGAGGCGACCAATGTGATAAACCTTGGAGTTCTCAAAAACGTCGGGGCGGCTATTATAGCATATCTTCCGATGTTCATAAGCGCAGTAATTATTATGAGTGTAGCCCTTTTAATATCGGCATGGGTAGAATCGTTTATACAAAAAAAATACCCTAATGCAAAGTTTACTGTAGTGATTGCAAGGACTACGATTATTATTGTTGCAATATTTATGTCATTGATACAGCTTGGCATAGCTACTACGATTGTGAATTCAGCATTTATTATTTTATTAGGTGCTCTTGCCATAGCATTTGCGATATCTTTTGGAATAGGAGGGCGCGATTTTGCAGCCGATACTCTAAAAAGAATTGAAAACAAAAAAGATAAAAGCTAAATTTAAAGGATAACAATAAAGATGTCTTTTTACCACTGATTTCAGCAAGAATATAAAACACAGGGGAAATCCCTGTGTTTTATATTAGATAAGACTCAAAAGCCTTGCCAAATTTGCTATTATAAAACATATTATAATTCCAGTAGCTGTGGGTATAATAATTGAGGCAAATGTCCATTTTAAGCTTCTAGTTTCCTTATTTATGGTCCAACACGTTGTTCCACAGGGCCAGTGCATCAGAGAAAAAATCATTACGCATACGGCTGTAATCCAATTCCAACCATTTAGAACCAAAAGTTCTTTTAATTCATGAAGAGTCTTAAATTCCATCATGCTACTCTTTGACAAGTAGCTCATAATTATTATTGGGACAACAATCTCATTTGCCGGGAAACCCAAAATAAAAGCCATTAAAATATAGCCGTCCATACCAATCAGTTTTGCAAAGGGATCCAAAATTCCTGCGCTATGGGTCAAAAGAGTTATATCGCCGATATATATGTTTGCCATGACCCATATTACGATACCCGCTGGTGCTGCAATTGCAACGGCGCGACCTAATACAAAAAGTGTTCTGTCAAATACAGATCTAACAATTATTTTGCCGACTTGTGGCTTTCTATAAGGTGGCATCTCCAACGTGAAAGAGGAGGGGATACCCTTTAAGATTGTCTTTGATAATATCTTCGATATAAAAAGAGTCATTACAACGCCAAGCATTATAACCCCGATCAAAATAAGGGCGGAGAATAGGGAACGAAATGGCGATACAATTCCTGCTGCAAAGAACATAGTTATAATAGATATTAGTATGGGAAAGCGCCCATTGCATGGAACAAAATTGTTTGTAATAATTGCGATAAGTCTTTCCCGGGGAGAATCAATAATTCGGCAGCCAATAACCCCTGCGGCATTACAGCCAAACCCCATGCACATTGTAAGCGCCTGTTTTCCATGGGCGCAGGCTTTTTTGAAAAAATTATCTAGATTAAAAGCTATTCTAGGGAGATAACCCAAATCTTCAAGTAACGTAAACAGCGGAAAGAATATAGCCATGGGGGGCAACATGACCGATACAACCCAAGCTATGGTTCTATATACGCCTTCTATCAACAGACTATGAATAAATCCGGGCATATTCAGCCAGGTAAAGAAAACTGTTAAACGACCTTCAAACCAGAAAAGGAGAGAAGAAAGCATTTGTGAGGGAATATTTGCACCCGTGATGGTGAGCCAGAAGACGATTGCCAAAAGAGCAAGCATTATGGGTATCCCCCAAGTCCTTGATGTTAATATACGATCTATTTTCCGATCTGTATTATTGTACTCCTCTTTTCCAAAGGTTACTGTTTGTTTGCTAATTTCCTCCGCAGTTGATACAAGTTTTAATACAATTCTGTCCCTTAGCTGTTCTCCATCAATGCCTCTTTCAAACAGATAATTCCTTGCATTTTCTATAATCTTTGTAAGCCCGGTGCTGTTTAAAAGGTCAAATCCCAGGTGTTTGCCAAGAGATACCAAGAGGCTTGGTTCCCCATCTAGAAGCTTGAGTGCAACCCACCTGCTACTTATTTTGCCCTGCACTAAATTATGAACCTTACTTTGAACCATTTCTATTGCTTCTTCGATGGCATCATCATAAATTATTTTGATAGGGTCTGCATCTGCGGATCCATGTGCAACATTATGGACACTATCCATTAACCTGCAAAGTCCTTTATCACTTCTGGCTATGGTGGGAATCACAGGCACTCCAAGAATATTTGATAATTTATCATAATTAATTTTAATTTTTTTTCTTTTTGCTTCATCTACCAGATTTACGCATACAACGATTTTGTCGGTGATTTCTATTGTCTGAAGGACAAGATTTAGGTTTCTTTCAAGGCATGTTGCATCAGTTACCACAATAGTGGCATCCGGGTACCCAAAACAGACAAAATCCCTAGCAACCTGTTCCTCCACCGAATTCGCCATAAGAGAATAAGTGCCCGGAACATCTACCATAATAAAGTTTTTCCCCCTATGTTTACATCTTCCTTGGGCATTGCTAACTGTTTTGCCGGGCCAATTCCCAGTATGTTGCTTCAAGCCGGTTAGGCTGTTGAAAACTGTACTTTTACCGACATTAGGGTTACCTGCTAAGGCAACGATTTTATCCTCTGAATCAGACAGCTGGATTTTCAGTTCCTCAGTCAGCATACTCGTGCCGGTAGATTGATTTGTAAGACCCATGCTTTAAAACCCTCCCTGTTAAACTGTTGACGGCATATTTGCCTTTTTGGATGATAACCCTAACTTGGTTCGACCAAAATTTTACTAGCTTCTTCGGAGCGCAGAGCTATAACAGCACCACGGATGTGATAGGCAGTGGGATCACCGGAAGGACTTTTTTGTAAGGCTTCTACCATCGTGTTGGATATTAAGCCCAAGTCCAACATCCGTCTCCGAAGCAAACCGTCGGAAATAAGGCTCCTCACCCTTGCTTTTTTTCCCGAAGGTAGAAAATTAAGCGGAATATGTTTTTTTTTCATATTGTTAAGCCTCCTAGCATACATTATGTTTAGATATTATATTACTCAACTAAGTGGGGAGAAAATTTGTTTCTCAAGACTAATATATGTAATATAAAATATTTATGTTACGAATATAATCAAATGATTATAAAATATAGCAGGGGGTGATGGGGATGAAAAACAACGAATTTCATACGGTGAGGGGGTACCAATTGCTCAAGCGTAAAAGCGGGCTTCTAACGCCAGCTATGGAGGACTACCTCGAGATGGTGTATAGAAACATAAGCGGGGGAAATTATATGCGGGTTAATACACTGGCGGGGCTTTTAAATGTCAGGACTTCCTCCGCGACTAAAATGGTTCAAAAACTTTCACAACGTGGGTTCTTGGAATACGAAAAATATGGGATTATTTCCCTCACGAAAAAGGGTGAGAAGCTTGGAGGGTTTCTGCTCCAAAGGCATAATAGTATTGAAAGGTTTTTAAAGACTATTGGTGTTGATGAAAATCTTTTGAGAGAAACAGAGTTGATAGAGCATACCATAAGTGAAAATACGTTAAGATGTATAGAATGCTTAAACTTCTATTTTGAGGAGAATCCCAAGGTAATTGAGGAATTAAAAAACATTAGGCAAAGGTATGATAAAGGATTATAATAACAAGGCAGATGTTATACCGTAATTATAAATATATCAAAAAAAGATTTCTCCTTTGCTATATGTTGACACCAACGGGGACAGGAGTATAATATTATTATGTGCATATGCACATAATTTGGGGGGCAAATATGAAAAACATCTTAGGTTCCCAAGTTTTTTGCAGATAGACATAAATACTTAGGAGATGATATAAAACATGGATAATGAACATGGATGCGATAATACAGGCTGTGCGGAAGATGCTTGTGCCCAGGGGGAATGCGGAACCCCAAAACAGGATTTTACTGAAAAAACCAACGAACTTAACCGTATCAATAAGGTTATAGGAGTAGTGAGTGGAAAAGGCGGTGTTGGTAAATCCCTTGTAACCTCTACCCTAGCGGTGCTTATGCGAAGAAAGGGTTATAATGTTGGGGTATTAGATGCAGATATTACAGGCCCATCCATACCCAAAATGTTTGGCGTGAGTAAAAAGGTAGAAGGAAATGAGTTGGGTCTTTTCCCCGAACGTACCCATAACGATATTAAAGTTATGTCTGTAAATTTAATGCTGGAAAAAGAGGATTCGCCGGTTATCTGGAGGGGTCCTATGATTTCTGGGGTAGTAAAACAGTTTTGGACCGATGTAATATGGGGTGATCTTGACTATCTGTTTATTGATATGCCCCCAGGGACTGGGGATGTACCTTTAACTGTTTTCCAATCCATACCATTAGATGGTGTTATTATAGTTACATCCCCCCAAGATTTGGTTTCCCTAATCGTGAAAAAAGCATATAATATGGCAAAATCGATGGATAAACCGGTTCTGGGGATTGTAGAAAATATGAGCTGGATAAACTGCCCCGATTGCGATAAAAAAATAGAACTTTTTGGGGATAGTAAAATTGATGAGATAGCCTCAAACCTGAATATCCCTGTACTCGGGAGATTGCCTATTATCCCCGAAATTGCCAAACTGTGCGATGGCGGTGAGATAGAAAAAATAAAACATGATTATCTTAATAAGGCTATTGAATATATAGAGGGCCTTATAAAAGAAAAATAAACGGGGAAGCCAAAACATTTATGGTCACCCAACAATGTAAATTCGATATTTGACATTGTTCATATTTTATGATATTTTATTAAATAGAAATTGGGGCCATGAAGGCTTTAAAAGTAAAACCTATCAATATATTTTGAGGAATTAAACCACGAAGGGATACCGTAAGAAGCGGTCTTATTTGTGGTTTTTTTATTATGTTATTCAGGGGTGGATATGTGTGTTTGATAAGAAATTGTGGGAAAGGGCAGTACAGTTCCATGGTCACGAATGCCCCGGGCTTGCAATAGGGTTCAAGGCCTGCGAGGCGGCAAAAGAAAAAATGGGGATTGTGTTTTCCAAGGATGAAGAAATAGTATGTATTACCGAAAACGATGCCTGTGGAGTAGATGCAGTCCAGGTACTGACAGGCTGTACCTTGGGGAAGGGGAATCTTATTTACAGGGATACGGGTAAAATGGCCTTTACTTTTTATAGCCGCCATCGAAATGTTGGTTTGAGAATGATGTTAAAACAACCTAAGGGGGAAATGGATAGAAAGGAGCGAAAGGAATATATTTTGAATGCTCCAATCGATGAGGTTTTTAATTTCAGTAAGCCTAACTTCGAATTACCGCAAAAGGCTAGAAAATTTAAGACAATCCTTTGTGAAAGCTGTGGTGAGGGTGCTCCAGAGCATAAAATTAGGATAGATAACGGTAGAAAAAAATGCCTTGACTGTTTTGATGGCTATTCGAGGGGATGGTAGCATACGATTATGATTGGCAGGGTAGCTAACAATACAAATCAAATAGATAAATACAAAAGCCTACGTCAAAAAAAAATGCTTGTTATAATTTTATTGGCAATTTTAGCAGCTATAGTTTCTATAATTTCGATAAATGTGGGAGCTTCGGAGATAAGCTTTTATCAGGTGATATGTACGATTTTTGGGTTTGGCAACGAAATGTCAAGACTCATAGTATGGCAAATTCGGGTCCCTAGGGTACTGGTAGCAGTTATGGGTGGCTTGGGTTTAGCGACGGCGGGATGCGTTATGCAAAACAACCTTCAAAATCCTCTGGCATCTCCATCAACGCTTGGAATTTCAAATGCCGCAGCTTTTGGCGCCAATATGGCAATTGTTGTTTTTGGTGCAGGGAGCATAAAGGGTACAGGTGCGAGCCTAGTTGCAATAAATAACCCTTATTCGGTAACCCTATCGGCATTTATCTGGGCAATGTTTGCCGCCGTAGTAATATTGTTTTTGGCCAAGTTGGGTAGCTTTTCACCTGAGGCAATGATACTGGCGGGGGTAGCAATAAGCTCGCTTTTTTCAGCGGGGACTATATTAATACAATATTTTGCAAGGGATGTGCAGGTGGCAGCGGCGGTTTTCTGGACATTTGGGGATTTGGGAAGGGTTGTGTGGAGTGAAATCGCAATAATGTCTATCGTTGTAGTGATAGGCGTTATGTACTACCTATTTAGAAGGTGGGATTACAATGCATTGGATAGCGGCGAGGAAAGTGCAAAAAGTCTTGGAGTAAATGTTGGAAAAGTGCGCTTTGGGGGTATGCTTATTTCTTCCTTAATTACCGCCATATTGGTTTCTTTTCTTGGGGTGATAGGATTTATTGGTCTTATAGCACCTCAGATAATGAGGAGAATACTAGGGGGTGATCACCGCTATCTTATAGCAGCTTCGGGTCTGGCGGGGGCATTACTTTTATTAATTTCCGATATCCTAGCACGGGTGATTATAAGTCCAATAGTTCTTCCGATAGGAGCCGTCACATCTTTTTTTGGGGCACCACTGTTTTTATATTTGTTGGTGGGGAGGTACAAAGCCAGATGATTTTATCAGTTAAAGATTTATCTTTTGATTATCCAAGGCGTTCAGTGCTAAAAAATATAAGCTTTTCTGTGGCAAGGGGGGATTTGCTTGCGATATTAGGGGTCAATGGAGCAGGGAAATCTACACTACTAAAGTGTATAAACGGAATATTAAAACCCGCTACTGGCACCATTTATGTAAAGGGTGATAAGGTGTCTGGACTTGGTGGACGGGAGAGAGCCAAAAGAATTGGTTATGTACCCCAACACCAAACGGGTAACGGGATGACGGTGTTTGATGCAGTGCTTCTGGGGAGAAAGCCCTACATAAAGTGGGAAACAACGCAGGGGGATTTGGAGATGGTCGCTGCAGCTTTAAAGTCCCTTGATATGCAGGAATATGCATTTAGGTGTTTTGATAAATTAAGTGGGGGAGAGCAGCAAAAAGTAATGCTAGCAAGGGCTATTGCGCAAAAACCGGATCTACTTTTGCTTGATGAGCCTACAAGCAACCTGGATCTGAAAAGCCAGATTGAGACCATGAAAAGCATAAAAAAATTAGTCGCCAGATCCAATATAGCTGCGGTTGCCACAATGCATGATATAAACCTTGCCCTGCGTTTTGCAAACAAATTCTTACTTTTAAAAGATGGCCGAAATTATGCAGGTGGTGGATCCGAAGTTATCACATCAAAGAATATTGAAAATGTATATTCTGTCCGGGTAAAAGTAGACAAATTTGAAGATGTTATGCTTGTCATACCTGTATGATAATATTGATTTTGGATTTTAGCCAATTCTCCATCCCATAACTTTTTTTTCAATAAAGGTAATGAGTATAAAAAGCAGAATGCTAAATAAAGAAATAATTACAATATCAGCAAACATAGCGGCAATCTTAAAGGACTTCATAGATCTTGTAAGAAAAATACCCAAACCGTTTTCGGCACCTGTCCATTCTGACATAATTGCCCCCATTACTGCATAGGTTGCAGCAATTTTAAGACCAGAAAAAAAATGAACCAATGCAGAGGGAAGTTTAAGTTTTGTAAATATTTGAGTCCTGCTGGCATTCATACATATTAATAATTCTTCAAGGTCTCTATCGTAAGAGTTTAGGCCTTCCGTTAAATTTAATGTGATGGGGAAAAACACCACAAGAATACAAACAAGCAGTTTGGGCAAAATCCCTATGCCGAACCACACAGTTATAAGGGGAGCAATTACAATGACAGGTATGGTTTGGGACAGCACCATGAATGGATACAAAATGTTACGAAACAGTTTTACTCTATTCATTAATAAGGATAATAAAACTGCTACCACTATCCCAAGAATGAACCCCAAAAGGGCTTCTGTCATTGTCACCACAGAATGATGAAATAAAAGTCTGCCGGACTTTATGAATTCGCCTACAATATCGGTGGGGGAAGGCAATATGTAATCCTTCACATTACCCGCTATTGTATATACTTCCCATATAAAAATAAAAGCCAAAAAGGCGATGGATGGATAAAACGGGCTATCTGTATTTGGAGATCTTTTCATCCATGGTCACGCCTTCCCTTTTATAATCAATTTTAACCATGGTTAGAACCCTTTCTACACCCTCCGCAATACATATATCTTGAGCCCTTTTAACTATTTCAAGCAGTTGGTGGAGTTCCCCTTCCATAGTGGTTTCCATTGGGCCGACTACGTGTTTAATACCGCTTTTAGCGATCAGATCAATAACTTTGTCCACAATAGGGTATATTTCATTTTCGTCTACACATGGGATAATTTGTAAAGATACATTGGCAGTTGCCATAACTAATTCTCCTTCTTGCAAGCTTACATGTTTGCAATATCCAAAATTTTGTCTTTAATGATAGCATACCAGCAAAAAAAACTCAAGGGCGCTATTTAAGATTTGGGCGGGTTGTGGTTGACACCATCTATGCCCTGTGTTATCTTATTAGGTGAGAAATAAAATCACGAAGATTTTAGAGTTAAGATGAAAATTTGGATAACGGGGGACAAAAAACCACGAAGGGATTCCGTATGAAACGGTTCTGCTTGTGGTTTTATTTTTTTGGATTATTATAAATGTTGGAGGAGAGTTGATTATGGACTTTAGAATACCTTTTAAAAGGGCCTTGATTTTTATTTCTACGATTTTTATTTTGACTGGCTGCTTAAATAGACCCCAAGTGGAGCCGGGTGATGATAAGATTACTATAAACGATGCTTTGGGAAGGTGTGTTGAGATTGATCCGCAAGTTAAGCGTATAGTGGCTGTTGGTCCGGGGGCACTAAGGCTATGTTGTTATTTTGGTGAAATAGATACGGTGGTCGGGATTGAGCAGATAGATAAAGGTGATTCTACAGGAAAACCCTATATGTTGGCAAACCCATCTCTAAAGCAACTTCCAGTGGTAGGCCAAGGTGGGCCCAACAATTTTCCCGATCCTGAAAAGATCATTGCTGTTGCACCGGACATCATATTTAGCACTTATGCCACCGATACGCACTCCGCCGACAGATTGGAGGCTAAAACTGGTATACCTGTTATTGCTATCAGTTATGGGGAGACACCTGTTTTCGATCCGCAGATATATAACTCCATAGAAGTCATTGGAAAGGCGATTAACAGGGATAAAAGAGCCAAAAAGATTATTGATTATATGAAGGATTGCGAAATGGAATTAAGGACCAGAACCCAAAATATAGCCAGTGAGGAGCGACCAAGTGCATATATAGGAGCCCTTAGCATGCGGGGTGCCCATGGAATTGACAGCACCTATGGAAATTATGCATTATTTAATGCAATAAATGCAAAGAATGTAGCGGATGAAATAGGAAGGGCGGGCTCAATTATGATAGACAAAGAAAAAATAATACAATGGGATCCGGATGTAATATTTATTGATGCAGGAGGAATGGGTATAGTAAGGGCAGACTATAATAAAAATCCGGGCTATTATAATATCCTTTCGGCGTTTAAAAATGGAAAGCTATACCTGCAATTGCCCTTCAATTATTATCATACCAACATTGATACGGCTATAGCCAATGCCTATTACATGGGCAAAGTGCTATTTCCCGGAAGTTTCGAAGATATAGAGCCCGATGAAAAAGCTGATGAAATTTATAGCTTTCTCCTTGGAAAAGAATTGTACCACCAGATGGAGGAAGATTTTGGGGGATTTGGGAAGGTAACTTTTGATTAAAGGTTTGTGATTATGGGGAAACTGGAGATGCTTATTGTTGCGAATTTATTTCGCTTTTAAAAATATATTGACAGCCACTATAGCAGTGTATACAATTATACCTAAATATAAGTATATCTAATGTAAGTCAATTGTGTTGTGAAACTATTTACATTAAAAGTGGAATGTATATTACTGTGTTCGCAAATACATCTTTGGTTTATTGGGTTGTAATATTGAAAATTCAGATATCGCAAACACCTCGATCATAATACAGGATATAATAAAGGTTTTTATCACGACGGGAACGGAAAAAAGTAACCTGCTTCGGGATAAAGCAAAATTCTAAAACAACCGTTGGCTCCGTGCACCAAATAAGACCATTTTATCATAAGGGGGTTAAAAGATGATAGAATTCAACAAGAAAACCAATACACTAGAACAGAATAAATACAAATATCCGCTCAAGGATGTTTCCGAGCCAAATCTTTACCGAGAAATTTTTAATTACGACGAAATACCAAAGTGTACATTTAATCATAGAAAGGTACCTATGTTTCCAGCCGATGAAATTTGGATAACAGATACTACTTTTAGGGATGGGCAGCAGTCAAGATCCCCCTACACTGTAGAACAAATTTTACACCTTTTTGATCTTTTACACCGTTTAGGAGGTCCTAAGGGAATAATCCGTCAATCCGAATTCTTTCTTTATAGTAAAAGGGATAAGGAAGCTGTTTACAAATGTATGGAAAGGGGTTACGAATATCCCGAGGTAACCAGTTGGATAAGGGCCACGAAGAATGATTTCCGACTGGCAAGAGATATGGGCATGAAAGAAAGTGGTATTTTGGTAAGTTGCTCAGATTATCATATTTTCAAAAAGCTCAACATGACGAGAAAACAGGCGGTGGATCACTATTTGGGCATAATTAAAAATGCCATAGATGTTGGGATAAGACCTAGGTGCCATTTTGAAGATATTACAAGAGCAGATTTTTATAGTTTTGTGGTGCCTTTTGCGTTGGAGCTGCGCAAACTTATGGAAGAGTATAAGATTCCGATAAAAATTCGGGCCTGCGATACACTGGGCTATGGGGTTTCATACCCAGGGACGGCACTGCCAAGAAGTGTACCCGGAATAATATATGGCTTAAGACACCATGCGGGTTTTCCAAGTGAACTTTTGGAATGGCACGGTCATAACGATTTTTACAAAGCGGTCAGCAATTCTGCTTCCGCATGGCTCTACGGTGCCTCCGCTGTAAACTGTTCACTTCTGGGCATAGGTGAAAGGACAGGGAATACCCCCCTAGAGGCCATGGTTATAGAGTATGCCCAGCTAAGGGGCACAACCGATGGAATGGATACAACTGTAATAACTGAGATCGCAGAATATTACCAGAGGGAGCTTGGGTATGATATCCCCAGCAGAACACCCTTTGTAGGGAGGCATTTCAATATTACCCAAGCGGGGATACATGCGGATGGGCTTTTGAAGAATGAGGAAATTTACAACATATTTGATACTACCAAGATCTTGAATAGACCAGTTGGTGTGGCAATAAACCAGTTCTC
This sequence comes from Clostridium sp., assembly GCA_012798835.1. Lineage (GTDB taxonomy): Bacteria > Bacillota > Clostridia > Acetivibrionales > Acetivibrionaceae > Hungateiclostridium. The sequence goes on along the minus strand of JAAZML010000123.1, from coordinate 26,207 downwards.
GGGACTTGCGGGTATAGCCCATTGGATAAATAGCTTTTTTGGACTTACTGGTGTACGCAGTGTAGATAAGAAGGATCAAAGGATTATAAAAATTAAGGAATGGGTAGATGCCCAGTATGAGGGCGGTAGGGTCACTGCTATAGGAGATATTGAATTAGAAGAGGTTATAAGGGAACTTGCACCCGATATATTTGATTTGGCGCTTTAATCCAAAAACCTACAAAATTGCATCCCTAGATGGGAAGCTACAATGAAGGTCTAAAAATGGGGATACCATAAATTGGAAGGAATTATATTAAATATGGGCTGCAGCAAAGGGTCCATATTTGTATATTTAGAGAAGGAGGAATTATTAATGGGTTTAAACCTAACACAAAAAATAATTAAAGAACATTTGATAAGCGGGGAAATGATTCCGGGGAGTGAAATAGCTATAGGGATAGATCAAACCCTAACCCAGGATTCTACAGGAACAATGGCATATCTTCAATTTGAAGCCATGGGAATTCCAAGGGTAAAGACTAAAAAATCTGTGGCTTACATTGATCATAACACGCTTCAGGCGGGATTTGAAAACGCAGATGATCACAAATATATTCAATCAGTTGCCTCAAAACACGGTATATTCTTTTCAAGACCTGGAAATGGTATCTGCCACCAGGTGCAATTAGAGAGGTTCGGAATTCCGGGTATGACCCTTTTAGGTTCCGACAGCCATACACCGACGGGTGGCGGGATAGGGATGTTGGCTATTGGCGCTGGTGGGCTTGATGTAGCTGTGGCTATGGGGGGAAGCCCATATTATATGATGATGCCAAAGGTATGCAGAGTTATATTAAAGGGATCTTTGAGACCATGGACTGCAGCAAAGGATATAATTCTTGAAATCTTGAGGGTTATGTCCGTCAAGGGGGGAGTGGGAAAAGTTATTGAATATTCAGGCGAAGGTGTTAAAAGCCTTACAGTTCCTGAAAGAGCAACTATAACCAATATGGGTGCCGAGCTTGGTGCTACGACATCAATTTTCCCAAGTGACGATATTACAAGGGAATTTCTTCGTGCCCAAGGACGTGAACAGGACTGGATCGAACTTAAAGCCGATTCCGACGCTCTATATGAAGAAGAATTAACGATAGACCTCAATAAATTAGAGCCTTTGGCGGCGCAACCTCACAGCCCCGATAATGTTGCAAAGATTAAGGAAATTGGAAAAATAAAAGTTGATCAGGTGGCCATTGGAAGTTGCACAAATTCGTCTTATATGGATATGATGAAGGTGGCGGCCATACTAAAGGGAAATACCGTTCACCCTGATGTTAGTCTTGTTATTGCACCAGGATCAAGGCAAGTCCTTACAATGCTTGCAAAGAATGGGGCATTGGCTGATATGGTTGAGGCGGGGGCAAGAATACTTGAAAGCGCCTGCGGACCTTGTATTGGTATGGGTCAGGCACCTGCTACCGATGCTGTATCCCTTAGGACATTTAATAGAAATTTTGAAGGAAGAAGCGGTACAAAGACAGCTAAAGTCTATCTTGTTAGTCCGGAGACCGCTGCAGCAAGTGCGATAAAGGGGGTCCTTACCGATCCAACACAATTGGGAGATGCACCGAAGGTTAATATGCCCAAAGAATTTATTGCCGATGATAGCATGGTTATCCCTCCAGCGGCGGAAGGAGCAAATGTAGAAATAATAAGGGGACCTAACATAAAACCTTTCCCTTTGAACAATGTTTTGTCTGATAGGGTGGAAGGCGAGGCTTTGATAAAGGTTGGAGATAACATTACAACTGATCATATCATGCCCTCCAACGCCAAGCTTTTGCCTTTTAGATCAAACATACCGTATCTTGCTGAGTTCTGCCTTGTACCCTGCGATCCAGACTTCCCCAATAGGGCTAAAAAGAGCGGTGGTGGGTTTATTATAGCCGGCTCGAATTACGGACAGGGTTCAAGCCGTGAGCATGCGGCCTTAGCACCCCTACAATTGGGAATAAAAGGGGTTGTTGCAAAATCCTTTGCAAGGATTCATATGGCCAACCTGATTAATTCGGGGATTCTTCCTATGACCTTTGAGAATGAATCCGACTACGATGATATTGATGAAAAAGATGAAATTGTAATTGAAGGCATAAAGGAACAGATTAAAAATGGCGGGAACATAACGCTTAGGAATATAACAAAGAATAAAGACATAGAAGTTAAAATCTCAATGTCCAAAAGGCAGGCGAATATAATCCTTGCCGGCGGGCTTATAAATTATACGAAACAGCAAAGCGAGTAGTTTTAAAAATGCTATTCGTCATGCTATTAGATTAAAGCGGCATTACAGCATGAGTAGTATTACAACATAGGTTATAGAAACACAGCCAGATTGTAGGGCCTTACATCAAAATGTTGGAGAAAAAAGCATACTAATTGGCTGGGTTTGGGAAATATAATCTACAATTACTTGAATTTATGTTATAATGGCACTGACTAAACTAAACTGGGGTTGTAAAATGAAACTTCCTGAAGAATTTTTAAAAAATATGCGGCGACTTTTGGGGGAGAGTGAGTACAAAGAATTTTTAAAATCCTACGCTGAAGATAGGATTTATGGGATTAGGGTTAATACACTTAAAATAGGGGTGGATGAATTTAGAGAGATATCACCCTTTGGACTTGAGCCTATACCCTGGGCAGAGGATGGATTTTATTACGAAAAGGGGGTAAATCCCGGAAGACACCCCTATTATCACGCAGGTCTTTACTATATTCAAGAGCCAAGTGCGATGCTTCCAGGAGCTGTAATAGATGCCCAGCCCGGCGAAAACATTCTAGATCTCTGCGCAGCTCCAGGTGGAAAGACGGTACAAATAGCGGCAGGTATGCAGGGCAAAGGGCTTTTGGTAGCCAATGATATAAGCTCCAACAGGATAAAGGCTCTAGTGAAAAATATTGAATTATGCGGCATAACCAATGCCATCGTTACAAATGAAAAACCAGACAGGCTAGCTCAAAGATTTGAGGGTTTTTTCGATAAAATCCTTGTGGACGCACCATGTTCTGGGGAGGGTATGTTTCGGAAGGATCAAGGGGCGGTAAAGAGCTGGGATGATTTTAAAAATGACAGGTGCTATGCGATGCAAAAAGATATTTTGGATAGCGTTGATGTCATGTTAAAACCCGGTGGGCACTTGGTTTATTCGACTTGTACCTTTTCACCCATGGAAAACGAAGGCGCAATTTCAAATTTTTTGGACATGCATAAGAATTACACCCTTTTGGATATACCTAAAATGTCATGTGGTATGCAACCGGGTCGCCCCGAATGGTGGAATAATAATCCTGCATTATCTGGGACTGCAAGGATGTGGCCCCACCGATTAAGGGGTGAGGGGCATTTCGTTGCTCTCCTTAAAAAAGATTCCTCTGTTATGGAGGGTGGTAAGGTGTATCTAAAAGCCTGTGTCGCAGAGACCAGTGGTGCTTTGGAGCCATTTTATAAATTTGTAAACGAGAATTTGAATAGGGATATAGATGGGTATTTATGCATGAAAGGTACTAACCTTTATTGTTTGCCCATAAAACACCCTGAGCTCCACGGTGTAAAGGTATCAAAATTTGGGTGGTATTTAGGTAGGGTGACAAAAGGAAGGTTTGAGCCTTCCCATTCCTTTATTCTTGCATTGGAGGCGAAAGATATTAAAAATGTTGTAAATTTTTGTTCTGGGAAGATGGAATTATTAAAATATCTTAAAGGAGAAACCCTCCTTATAGAGGGAAACAAGGGTTATGCTGGGGTATTGGTAGATGGTTACACCCTCGGGTGGGCAAAGCAATCCGGTGATATGCTAAAAAATCTTTACCCCAAGGGCTGGCGGAAGATGGGATAATATATTTCAATTAAAGATAATGGGTAGTAAGCGGAGAAAGTGGGTGAAGTATTGAGGGAAACGCAAAGGGTAGATAAAGTTTTATCAAACCTTGGAATAGGAACGCGAAAAGAGGTAAAAAGGCTTGTAAGAGATGGAGCTGTAAAAGTGGATGGTGTTATAATATCGGATAGTGGGTTGCATATCGATCCAAAGGATAGCCTTATCGAGGTATCGGGCGAATTGTTAAAATACCAAGAATTCGTATATTTGATGCTAAATAAACCCCAGGGTGTAATATCGGCAACCTACGACGGTAAACATAAGACAGTAATCGATATTATCCCTAAAAAGTACAAATCATTTGGGCTATTTCCGGTAGGGAGATTAGATATTGATACGGAAGGGCTTCTTCTTCTTACAAACAATGGTCAGCTTGCACATGAGCTTTTATCCCCCAAAAGGCGTGTTCCTAAAAGATATTTTGCGATGGTGGAGGGTATCGTAAATGCTAAAGATTGTAATGCTTTCCAAGAAGGTATAATTCTTGATGATGGTTATAAAACCCTTGCTTCGGAGATTTTTGTTCTTAAATCCAGTGATTATTTAACGGAAGTGGAGGTTGTAATATTTGAAGGCAAATTCCATCAGATAAAAAGAATGTTTAAAGCAATCGGAAAGAAGGTAAAATATTTAAAGAGAATTCAGATGGCCCAGCTCAAATTGGATAATTCACTTAATCCAGGTGAATGCAGGGAGCTTACAGAGAACGAAGTTTTATTGTTAGAGATGAGAGATGTTATAAACTGATGGCAGTGTTTTGCGGCTAAAAAGTACCTTTTTACTTCGCTTTCAAAGGTTGACTGATAATGTTTTTTTTATTAAAATAGATTAAAGCATTAAAAAGCTAAAGTATTTACGAGAATAACCGAATAAAAAAGTGATGGACGTAAGGGGTTATTATAAAATAGTTTTCTATAAGAAGGGTTATATACTAATAAACACTAAATATAAAATCAATAAAGATAACAATTTGCAGGGGATATTAAAATTACTAAAATCAAAACAAAGAGGTGGATTACATGGCTAGAGCAAAGCAGGAGTACATGGCTAATGGTGTTGAAATTTCCAAAGCCCAATTGGGTATCGGGGATGAGGTTATCCTTTCTTACAGCGGGTTGCTTGCAAAAAGCGGGGCGGATATTGTATACGCACATATCGGTTACGGTGAGAAATGGAAGGATAAGGCGTTTATACCAATGGAGAAACAAAGCGACGTCTTTAAAGCTATCATTAAAATAGACCGTTCCGATGACCTCAATATTGCATTTAAAGATGGCGGTGATAATTGGGACAATAATTCCTTGGCAAATTATTCCTTTAGGGTTAAAAAGAAGCCTGGGCGGACAGCATCCCAAAGTGTGAGTGCAGCAAAACCTAAAAAAACGCAAAAGAAATCTACGACAAGTGCAAGCAGGATAGGTAAAAGCGCTTCATCATCAAAAAATGCGACAACAAAAACTACTGCGGCAAAATCAACAACAGCTAAAAAGGCTACCGTGGCGAAATCTAAAAAGAAAGCCTAGAACAAAGATTTTTTCTAAAATATAAATTACTATCTTGCTGTTTGTTATGTAAAAAAGGGGCCACAGCCTCTTTTTTAAGCTAAAACCATAATACAATAATTTACTAGGCAAATCTAGAATATCGTTTTGGAGGAAGAATTGTGGCACAAAGAAAATTTGGATTTGACACATTGCAGGTACATGCAGGGCAGCAGCCGGAACCAACTACAGGTTCGATGGCGGTACCTATTTACCAGACCACTTCATATGTATTTGAAAATACCGAGCATGCGGCAAACTTGTTTTCGCTGGAGGAATCTGGGAACATATATACAAGAATCATGAACCCTACGACTGATGTTTTCGAGAGAAGGATGGCGGCTCTAGAAGGAGGAGTTGGGGCTCTTGCTGTCTCATCGGGGTCGGCGGCCATTACATACTCCGTATTAAATATCGCACAAAGCGGGGATGAGATAGTAGCGGCGGGAACACTGTATGGCGGGACCTACAATCTTTTTTCCTCCACACTTCCCAATCTTGGAGTTCGAGTGATTTTTGTTGAACCCGACGATCCAGAAAACTTTAGAAGGGCAATCAGCGAAAAAACAAAGGCCCTATACATCGAAACAATAGGCAATCCTAGGATAAACATAGCCGATATCGAAGAAATCTCCCGTATAGCCCACGACATGGGAATACCCCTTATAGTGGACAATACCTTTGCCACACCCTATTTGGTGAAACCGATAGAATTTGGAGCGGATATAGTTGTCCATTCTGCCACCAAATTTATTGGGGGGCATGGAAATTCCATAGGGGGTATAATTATTGACTCGGGTAAGTTCGACTGGGGGGCAAGCGATAGGTTTCCGGGGCTTACCGAGGCTGATCCTACTTACCATGGTATTAAATACACCGAAAAGTTTGGCGAATTAGCTTACATAACAAAGGCTAGGGTTCAGCTTTTAAGGGATATGGGTGCGTGTATAAGTCCCTTTAATTCATTTTTATTATTGCAGGGATTAGAGACCCTTTCCTTGAGGGTACAAAAACATGTAGGCAATGCAAAAAAGATAGTCAAATACCTTCAGCAGCATCCCAAGGTCAATTGGGTAAACTACCCCTCGTTGGAGGGTAGCAAATATTACACGAAAGCCCAAAAATACATGCCAAAAGGAAGCGGTTCCATATTTACCTTCGGTATAAAGGGAGGGTTTGAAGCGGGGAAGCAGTTTATTGATTCGCTCAGGCTGTTTTCACTTTTAGCAAATGTTGCTGATGCTAAATCCCTTGTCATTCATCCTGCGAGTACAACTCATCAACAGCTTTCGGAGGAAGAAAGGCTTATTGCGGGGGTTACAGCGGATATGATAAGGTTATCTATTGGCATTGAAGATACGGAAGATTTAATTTATGATCTTGACGAGGCATTTAGTAGTGTTTCAGTATTGGAATAATATCAAAGAACACTAGCAAACCGTTTGACAACAAATTGATATAGTATTAATATAAATCTATAGATATGCGTTATTGTTTTATATATAAATTCTGAAATAATAAGGGTATAATCGGTTTTTGACTTAAAGCATTTCTCCAGACTAAAAGTTTTTCCAGACAACGCACAGATATCTGCCAAAAACTGCATTAATTCGATAAAATAATATTTACAACTATGGTATTATGATATTTACAAAGGAGGGCTTTAATTTGTTTAGCGTTATGGTTGTTGATGATGACCCGAAAGTTCTGGATTGGTTAAAGACCGAAATTGACTGGGGCGGTATGGGGTTCACCCTTATATGTACAGCTAAAGATGGGATTGATGCACTCCATAAGTTAAGCCAAAACAGTGTAGATGTTATTATATCTGATATAAGTATGCCCAAAATGGGTGGTATAGAGTTGCTGAATTCCTTAAAAGAATCAGATATACCATCCCTTGTGGTATTTCTAAATGAGCCGGATGATCTATCCTATGTCAGACAAGGTATGTTGTTGGGGGTATACGGCTATTTATCAAAGCCTATAAATAAAAAAGAAGTTATTAATCTTTTAAATAATGTTTACGATACACTTATGGAGGAAGGACAGAGTAAGAATATTGCAGAAAAAAGAAAGGGCGGGGAAGGAACGGATTTATCACTATCCAAAGAAAAAATCCTGTATGATCTTTTAAGGGGAAGAGAGTCTGCCCACCAATTTCTCAGTAATACTGTCGCCGATCCCAATATAAATTTATCCGATAAAATGGTCCAGGTTGGAATCGTCGAGGTAGGAAACTTTGATGCCAGCTCAAGAGAATTAATAAAAACAGGAAAATTTGGTGAGCTACTTGACGAAGTAAGGGTAATAATAACGGATGTACTGCTTGGGTTTAAAAGCCTTAGTTGTAATATGATCGAGATGGATATTGGCATCATAACCGTTATTTTGCAACCAGCTTTCTCCATGGAGTTAGCCGAATTTGAAGATAGGGCGATAGATTTTTTCGAAAATATTCTTAGGCTTATACAGCAAAGCGCAAATATAAGGGTTACCATAGGTATAGGTGAGGCCTACCTAAAACTATCGGGCATAAGCTTAAGTTATATGGGGGCCAAGGCAGCACTTAGGCATAAGTATGTATTGGGTGGCAACAGGATTATACACATCGGACAGTCGAATCTCAACGAAAAACAGAATCTTTTATATCCTGCGGAAAAAGAAAAATTATTGGTTAAGCATATTATGTCCGGAGATGGTAATGCTATAAGCCTATCCCAGAATCTATTCAATGATACCGCAGCAGGGGTTGGTGATAATTTAAAAAGGCTCGCTTTTGCCACAAATCAGTTATTATTCAATATTACTTACTTTATTGATGTACGGTATGATTACATAAATAAATTGTACGATTTCAGAGAAATTAGCAACGCAGATTTCTCAGCATTTGAATCAAAAGAAGAAATGAAAAAATTCTTCACGGGATTTATTGCCGAGCTTTTAAATGTGGTCAGGGAGTATTTGCCCGTACAAGATAATAAATTAATAAAAAAAGCATGTGAATATGTATTAAATAATGTTGATCAAGAAATTACACTTACGAGGATAGCCGATCATCTAGATATCAGTAAAAACTATTTCTGTTCCCTATTCAAACAAGAGACTGGCAAAAACTTTCTAGAATACGTTACAAAGGTCAAAATGGAATGGGCTAAAATGCTTTTAAGGCAGAGCAATTATAAGACCTACAAGGTGAGCGAAATGCTAGGGTATAGAGAGGCAAGTTATTTTAGCAGACTTTTTAGAAAGCACACCGGTTCAAGTCCAGCTGAATATAGAAAACAGATACAAAAAAACGAAAACTAGGAACAAGAAACTTCTTAAGCTGCTGTTCAATGTAATTCTGCAAGGAAACCGATCGAAATATGCAATTGCATATTGTAAAGAATCATTTTGGTTTTTAACCTTTATATTCCACGGGAACTTATTATTTAATCGGCATATGGTATTTTGCTATACCTAAATATGAATATTATCTAAATAATCGTGTAGATATAAAGGATAAGCCAGCTCAGAAATAGAATACATTTAAGCGGAAATACGAATATATGACAAGAACATTGAAATTACGTGTTTTTTTGCTTTGCGGAAAGCTAGGGCAGAATAATTCGAAGTAAGTGGAAGTATACTTTAATTGATTGAGGTGAAGATTCATATGCGTAGTAAGGAGATAATAGCCCTGTTGCTTGCAGGTGGTCAGGGTAGCAGACTGGGTGTGCTTACAAAGAATATAGCCAAACCCGCCGTTTTGTACGGGGGAAAATATAGAATAATTGATTTTTCTTTGAGTAATTGTGTCAATTCAAATATTGATACTGTAGGGGTCTTAACCCAATACCAGCCCCTTGAGTTAAATGCCCACATTGGGATAGGTAAGCCGTGGGACATGGACAGGATTGATGGTGGAGTTACAATATTATCACCCTACCTGAAAACTAAAATCGGTGAGTGGTATAAGGGTACGGCCAATGCGGTATTTCAAAACATTCATTATGTAGACAAATACAATCCAGAGTATGTGATAATTTTATCTGGGGATCATATATACAAGATGGATTATTCTAATATGCTTGATTTCCATAAGAAAAATAGAGCCGATGCCACTATATCGGTGATAAACGTGCCTTGGGAAGAGGCAGGAAGATATGGTATTATGAATTCCGATGATAGCGGGAAAATATATGAATTCGAGGAGAAACCCCAAAACCCCAAGAGCAATTTGGCATCAATGGGGGTGTATATTTTTAAATGGGATATTTTGAAAGATTATCTTTTAAGGGACGATAAGGACACTCAATCCGCCCACGATTTTGGAAAGAATATCATTCCTATGATGCTGGGGGAAGGAAAAAACTTATGGGCCTATAAATTTTCTGGCTATTGGAAGGATGTCGGTACCATACAGGCCTACTGGGAGTCAAATATGGATCTTATAAGCAGGGTTCCTGAATTTAATCTCTACGATCCGGCTTGGAAGGTATATACCCCAAATACCGTAAAACCCGCTCATTACATAGGTCCTATGGGCAGTATAAAAAAGACCATAGCTGCCGAGGGCTGCATGATTTATGGGACAGTAAGGAACTCGGTTATATCCCCTGGTGTTTATATTGGAAAGGATACTATAATTGAAGATTCTATAATTATGACCGATAGCTTTATAGGCGAAAATTCCCATATAAGCAAGTCTATAATAGGAGAAGAAACTCGGATCGGGAATAATGTCAGAATGGGGATCGGGAATAATACCCCCAACGGATTAAAGCCTGAATTATATGATTCAGGTATAACCGTGGTTGGGGAAAAGACTCTTGTACCCGATGGATGTGAAATAGGAAAAAATGTTGTCATAGATTCATATCTGACCTGTGAACAATTTGGTTCTCTTAGCATAGGGTCAGGGGGAAGCGTTTTAAAGGGAGGGGCGAGCAAATGAAAAGTACAATGGGAATGATTCTTACTGGCGGTAAAAATGACAGGCTTAAGGAATTGGCCGAACTGCGCTCAAGCACGGCAGTCCCTGTTGGAGGAAAATACAGAATAATAGATTTTGTTCTATCAAATATGGTCAACTCAGGAATAACAAATATAGGTGTTCTTACCCAGTATAGTTTTCGTTCCCTGATGGATCACCTGGGATCCGGGAAGGAATGGGATCTTGACAGGCGAAATGGCGGCTTGTTTATTTTTCCGCCCTATCTTTCGGGGGAACATTCGGGTTGGTATCAGGGAAGCGCCGATGCAATGTACCATAATATAACCTTTTTAAAACGTAGCTTTGAGGAATATATTGTGGTTGCCCAAGGCAATTGTGTCTACAATATGGTTTTTGATGATATGCTCGAGTACCATCAAAAAACCAAGGCGGATATAACAATTGCCTATAGAAACATGAGCGATTTCCCGCAGGAAGAAATCGCCTATATGGGTGTTATGGGTATGGACGGAGATGGAAGGACCATAGATTTCAAAGAAAAGCATAAAAATCCAGAGTCAACAATTTGTTCGATGGGTATATATATTTTAAGGAGAGAATTGCTAATAGAGCTTTTAGAGGAATGCAATTCCCTTGGAAAATTTGATTTCGTAAAAGATGTAATTATTAACAAACTTGAATCTCTTAGGATATATGGATATAAATTTGATGGATATTGGAGAAATTTAAACACGATAAATGCCTATTATAGGATTAACATGGAAATGTTAGACCCCAAAATTAGGTATGAGTTATTTGAGGCCAACGGAAAGATTTATACGAAAGTGAAGGATGAACCGCCTGCCAAATATAACGAAGAGGCACAAGTATCTAACTCAATTGTGGCTGATGGATGTATAGTTGAGGGGAGCGTTCAGGATTCTGTGCTATTTAGAGATGTAACAATAAAAAGAAATGCTATTGTAAAGGACTGCATAGTAATGCAAGGTACAGTAATAGAAGAGGATGTAACCATAGAAAATTTGATAATTGATAAGAATGTATTCTTGTCAAGAGGGATAAACTTAAAAGGTATGCCAAGTTTCCCTATAACCATTGAGAAGAATGCAAGGATATAGGGTTTAGATGAAAGGTAGGATGGGATGGATAGGGGCTTACTAATATATAATCCCTTTTCTGGGGATCAAAGTGTTACCCAAAAGCTTGATTATATAGTGGGGCGATTTCAAGATAAGGGAAAATTATTGCAACCTTACAGAATTATGACAGATGTGGAAAAGGACATTTCTAATATCCTTTCAAATACAGAATTTAAGTTTATTGTGGCTGCGGGGGGGGATGGAACCCTAAACTCTGTAAGCAACATTATACTAAAACACGATATTGGCATACCTATGGGTATAATCCCCGCTGGAACTTGCAATGATTTTGCTTCGATACTTGATATTCCCTCGGATTTAGAGGAAAGTTTAGATATTATACTTGGGGGCAATATAGCGAGTGTGGATGTGGGACTTGTAAATGGACAGACTTATTTTTTAAGCTCCTGTGCGGGGGGCATTTTTGCGGGGGTTTCATTTAATACTAATAACGAATTCAAAAAAAGTTTCGGAGCTTTTGCGTATTATCTTAAGGCATTAGGTGAAGTTGCAAATTTAAAACCCTTCCGAGTTCATATTAAAACGGATAAGGATGAATTTTGGGAAAATATTTTGATGTTTTTTATATTAAATGGAAAACAGGCAGGTGGATTTGCTAATATAGTAAAAGAAGCCGATTATACGGACGGGCTTATGGATATGGTGCTTATCAGAGATTGTAGGCATATCGATCTTGCGGGCATATTCTTTAGTGTCATAAGCAACGATGGCATTAACAACAAAAATGTTACCACCATAAAGACAAAAACATGTACAATTGAGGGTTCGGAGGATATTATACTTAGTATAGATGGAGAAAAAGGACCTTGCCTGCCCATTGATGTAAAATTTATTAATAAAGCCCTCAGGGTATTTACAAAGGCTATATAAAAGGGTTCGGGAATAACCCCGAACCTGGCTAATTAAAAATATTGCAAATCAAGATTTGCTATATACCCATGATATTAAATCCACTGTCTACATGTATTATTTCGCCCGTTGTGCCGCTGGACATATCGCTTAAAAGGTAAAGGGCTGATTTACCCAAGTCCTCCTGTGTAATATTTCTTTTAAGGGGCGCTTTTTCCGGAACCGTATCTAAAATACTCCCGAAATTTTTGATTCCTTTGGCAGAAAGAGTTTTTACAGGGCCTGCGGAGATGGCATTAATCCTAATCCCATGGGAACCAAGATTGTAGGCAAGATATTTTACGCTTGTCTCTAGGGCAGCCTTTGCAACTCCCATTATATTGTAGCCGTTAATGACTTTTTCGGAACCCATATATGTCAGGGTTAGAATAGCCGCACCCTCCGGCATAATGTTTTTTGCTCTTTGGCTTACTGCTACAAGGGAATAAGCACTTACATCTAAAGCATGGGCAAATCCATCCCTTGATGTATAAATGAAATCGTTTTGGAGATCCTCTGTATTTGCGTGTGCTATGCAGTGCACAAGTCCATGGAGTTTGCCGTACTTTTCTTCAATAGAAGAAAATAGGCCGTCTATTTCTTCATCCGATGAAATATCGCATTGGAATACGGAATCGGCGCCAAGCTTTTCTGCACCGGCCTTTTCTCTTTCTCCTTGGTATGTAATTATAATATTTGCACCTTCATTTTGGGCTGCTTTTACGATACCCCAGGCTATGCTCCATTTATTCCTTACACCCATAACCAGAATATTCTTATTTTTAAGTAAGACTCCCATTGGACACAACTCCTTTATTTTATTTATTATGTATATTTGGTTGTGGATAAAACCCAATCAACCGCAAATGCCTGGATACTAGATTATATATTTTTTAAAAAAACATTTCACATCGATCCAGATATTTTTAGATAATCGGTTTTTAATCCACATATTCAAGAATTTGATTGCATTTGATAAAAAAGAGCATGGAATATATAAATATACTCCCAGCTCTTTTTGGTGGGCGATAATGGGCTCGAACCATCGACCCCCACGATGTCAACGTGGTACTCTAGCCAGCTGAGCTAATCGCCCGTATTTTAAAACAATTATTTTGACCTAAGTCAAGGGCAAATCAAAATTTCAAGATTCACATTCCCCAAGAACTATTGTACAGTCTAGGGTTGGGTGTGTCAAGGGAAAACAATGAAAATTGGGCTTGATTATTTAACAGGTATCTATCCTAAATAAAATTTCGGGGGAAACCCCCGAAATCCTTGCAAATGTTTCACCAAAGGCGATATTATGAGTAAGCGACACAAATTAAAAAACATTTTTTAGTGAAAAGGACTCTTTTTCTGGTATATGATTTATAGAGCGTTTTAGTGCTGCAATTTCTGAGGTAGCCATGGGCATATTTTTTGTTTCTATAAATTTTGACATTCGTAAAATAGATATCCCTATATTGTCTATCTCTACATGATCCAGAAGGATAGCCCATTTCTTTTCCGTGGTTTCCCATTCTTTTTCTAGTAGAGAGAGCTGGTTTTCGGCCGATGTCCAATTTTCCTCGTTTGCATGCACCTCCACTTCACCAATAATCGATTCAAGCTTTTGTGCATCCTTTTTTAAAATTCCCTGGGTGTAAAAGGCTACGCCCAGAATTAGGACAGACAATATAGCGATGCCCACAAGTATTCTACCGGTACTATGCAAATGTATTACCTCCCTTTCTTTTCTTTTGTTTGAAAGTAAAGGCCGCCCTTTGAATCTAGGCTTGCAAAAAGGATATCATCTATATTATTGATACCAAATGCCGATAGCTCCTTTTGTAGCCAATCAGTATCGAGACGGGCGTAGGAGAGATTATCGTAGTTTATGTTGCCATCGATTATAAGATCCAAGGACAAACCTTCATATTTTGTATTTATGCTCAGATCCTCTGGATTCAAAGGTCTCTTCTGAGATTTTGGTATTATACTAAGTTGACCATCGGTTTCTAAAATCGCAAATTCTACATCAGCTATATTCGGTATATTTTTTATTCTCAATTGTTCCAGAAGATCATTTAGGGTAAACATTTCTTTTTTAAGCTGGGATTCTCTGATTTTTCCGTTTTCAATTAGGATACTAGGTTTTCCACATATTAAGGCACGAGCTTTGACGCTTTTCATTCCAATATAAGAAAGAGCAAGCTGCGCAATCAACAATGTAATTATTGGTATGATGCCATGCATAAGGGGGATGCCCGTATTTTCCATGGGGACTGCTGCCAGCTCCGATATCATTATAGCGATAACAAGCTCGAATGGTTGGAGTTGCCCTATTTGCCTTTTTCCCATTAGCCTCATTATAACGACGACAAGGGCATAAAGTATTAATGTTCTAGTGAAAACAACCAGCATAGAATCATCCTTTCCTTTTTCATACGCTATCTTTAGTGTGTACATAATGTTCGTATTTAAACATATATTTATGAGGTTATGGCGCATTGATATGCTATGTGCATGGGGCAATCTTTACTAGTGGATAATAATAGAAGCAGCGGGGGATAATCCCCTGCTGCTTCTATTTATACATATATTACCTTGAAGTGTCGCCCAAACGTTCTGGGGGATAGCTATTACCAGTGTAGGATTGAAACACCCTTCTGACAATATTACCACCTATTTTTCCAGCTTCTCTCGAAGTTAGATCCCCATTATAACCCTGTTTTAAGTTAACACCGACTTCCTTAGCTATTTCGTATTTCATGTTATCAAATTGAGTTTTGCTGTTACTATTATTATTTGGCATTACTATCACCTCCTTAGTCTTATTTTTTCTTAAAACAAAACTATTATGAGTAGAAAGTTTTTCTAATGCCTCGTTTTACGTTAACTTTAGCTTTGTAAGCAAAAAAATAGGGGTGTGCGCCTACTTGGTCATCTTGTTATGTCTGCTAATGAGCAGCTTTTTGCCTACAGATATTTTTTTGCCCCGATACCACCTATTGTGTATTTTATCGGGGAAATGGATACATCCTTTTTTCTCCAGGTCAAGAATAAAGTCCACCACATCCTTAGAAGCATTGGGGTTAAAGAAGGATCTTTGACATTGCCTGATATTGTTTAATTTCTCTGCATTATTGTAAAGTAAATCCGCAACAATATGTTTTAGCTGTGCGGGCTCCTTACACACAAGGCCAAGATTGTATTTTTGCAGATAACTCGGGTTGCCCTCCTCCTGCCCCGGAAGGTTGCCGGTTATTATAAGGGGTACATTGCAAGCAACAGCCTCCATCATAACATTGGGGCTCCCCCTTGTAAAAGCAATGTCGGATGTAATCATAAGATCCTGGATATTTTCTACAAAACCATAGATTTTAACTTTATCCTTATACTGTTCTGCAAAGACTCTTTCAAGTCTTCTTTTTAATATTTCATTTCTTCCCGCAATAATTTTAACCCGACAGTCGAAATTCGAGAGAAGTATTTTTGCAACTTTTCTCATATTGCCGGAACCTTCACCCCCACTCATGATTAGGCACTCCAAGGGGTTGCTTCCATTGTACCTGGTAATTTCTGTACGGGAAGATATGGGTTGCAAAAATTTCTTTCTTACGGGGAAGCTCGTTACCTTAAGCTTAGATTCGGAGACACCAAACTCTAGGCATTTGTATTTTGATTCTTTCGATGGACATATAATGTAATCTGCACGCGGATCCACCCAAAGGGGTGATATACTAACAAGATCTGCAACTAGAGTTAGAAAGAATATATTAATTTTGTAATCCTCTAAAATATTTAAAATTGGCTCATTAAAATTTGGGTGTACCGATAGGATTAAATCAGGTTTTATCGTAGCAAGGAGTCTTAGGAAATTCTCCCTTATGCTTGATTCGGTAAAATCGTTTACCAGGCTAGGTTTTCTAGACGAAATTTCCCACATTAATTTCCACAATTCTTTTGCGTTTCTCGTTACGGAGCCGTACATTTTTCCAATTCTAAGACCTAATTTGCCGGCTAAAGAGAAACCATCTACAACATGTACATTGACATCCGGATGAAGTGAAAACCGTTCAATCAACGATTCGCAAATGCTTTTATGCCCATGTCCTGTGTGATTTGAAGATATTATCAAAATATTGCTGATCATTTTTATTTTGCCTCCCCAATAATATAAAAGTCTGTCGTGGTTTCAATATATACTATATTATATTATATTACTTTACATCCACAAATTAAAGTATTATATATTTTATAGTGAACATTTTATAATGTTTTTTGATATTGTAGAATATATACATTAATTTAAATGTTGCAAAATTCCAACTTTCTACTCGCAAACGCGGATATTCTGGATGCATTTACTAATATAAAATTTTTTGCAACCCATATGGTTATTTATATTTTAATATATATATTAAAATAAATACATACATTAATTCAAATGACAAAAAAAGGTCAGTGAATGCCCTAGCAAACCCAAAAACCTTAACCGCATTTGCTGATATAAAGTTTTTTACGACCTATATGGGATATGTTTAATGTAATGGAAAAGAACAACTATATTTGCAGTTATTTTAATTTTAGAACAAGGAACTCTATACCTTACGCAGCTCCCCATCTATGACAAAGAAAGTTGCAGCATCATAAGGCTCTTTAATTTCTATTTGTTTATTTTTTATTGTTATGCTGCAGTTAGGGAATATTTTTTTTGATATACTTATTTCCCCATCGCCTTTTGTCCTCAGAAACCGTAAAAGGTTTTTTCGTTTGGCATTGGAGGAGCTTATTTCCTCCTTGAGCAACGAAAAACGTTCAAGGGATTTAGCATATGTCCTGGCATCGGCGGCGGATATCTGTTTTTCCGAATTTTGCTTTTGCAATGTTTGTTTTAGGGATTGCTGCTCATTTTTTAATTCATTTATTTTTTCTTTTACTGTTTTTAATTTTTCGTAAAGTTCATCTTTGTTGAGGCCTTTGACGTTTGCTATAGTTCTTCTTTCAAGCTGGGTACCTAGAAATGCGGTAGCAATTTTAGATTCGGCATATATTGTTCCGCCATATATATTTCCTTTTATTGATTCGACAAGGATCTCCTTTGCATATATAATACTGTTTATACAGTAAAAACCGATATAGGCAGAAACGCCGCATATTAATTTAACATTATCTATGAATTTTATATATGCATTTTTTCCTGCAGATATTTCTGTCCCATCCTTAGAAGCAACACCGCCCTTTATGAAAATACTCCCATTTTTACTTTCGATTCCCCTCACATTTCCAAGCCCTAAAGGACTATTTATTTCTATGTCCCTTGTAGCTTTTACTGAAAAACCATCAATAACAGTGCCTTTAATGGACACATAGCCATCAAAGTTTATATTTCCTGTTTTGAAATCAACATCTCCGTCAATTTCAAGGTAATCTGAAATTGCAATTTTTCCACCCGAATAGTTTACTGCACCACTTATTTTTGAATATAAAACTATCCTGTCTCCTTCAGATACCTCGTAGACGGTATTTTTATCATACAATAAGGGGTAGTTTTTCCCCTTCACAGGGGGAAGTGAGTGTGAAAAAACTGTATTCCCCGGTATACCGTCAGTGGCATTAATCCTCTCCCCAAGCCAATCACCAGCTTTGACTTTGTTGATAAGCTCAAGCTCATAGTAATTTATTGTACCATCCTCTTTTACCTGGGGTTTTGGATCATTCAACTCATACATCCGTATTTCACAGTCTTTTCCGGGAGTGGGTGCTATACCTTCCGCAATAACGTATGATTTTGAATTCTCTAATTTTCGAAAAAATAGTTCTCTTTTTACACCGAATGTGATATTTTTCTCCTTTAATTTTTCGAAAGATTCTTTGGTGAGCTTTTCACGATTTTTAAAATCGAGCTCCTTTTTCGGACAGTTAAATGTAATCATTGCTTTTAACCCATCGTGAGACACAGAAATGGATATCCTTTCCTTTAATTCGCCAAATTTTTTGGGGGGCATTGGTGCGTAGAGTACTGCATCCCTAATACAACTGAAATCAGTTATCTTTATGTAGGGGTACAATAAAATTATTTTATTGATTTGGTTTAATGTAATACCGGCCTTAAAGGATTCGATGGATACTTCATTCAATACTGAAAAGATTTTTACATACTCATCTTGGTATATTGTTTGATTATTCATAAAGTGAATCCCCCCTCGTACTTATTATCGGCTTTTTTCGAAAAAATATTTATAAACTTAATCGGGTGTTCATATATTTATATAATTACAAATATGGATAGAGCATGGGTAAAAATCAGCAAAATGCTTCTGATAGTGTGGGAATAATATAATAATTTGTTGGGATGTGGTGCTTTTGAAAACAGGTTTAAACATCAATAGAGCTTTAATTTTTATATTTTGTGTTTTATTTGTGTTGGGTGCAAACGGGATGATTTACGCAGATGATTTTATTGAAGACGGTCCTATTTTAGATCTTTGTATTACGGACACATGGGAATGTGTAGCACATCAACCGCCGGAGATAGAAGCAAGTGCAGCCGTGGTGATTGATGCCGAAAGCGGTCGGATTCTTTACCAAAAGAATGCTAAATCCAGGAGAGCCATAGCCAGTACCACAAAAATTATGACCGCTATTGTAGCATTAGAAAACGGCAGACTCGATGATAAAGTTAGGGTAAGCAAACGAGCGGCCAGTATATGGGGCTCCACCATAAATCTTAGGACGGGAGAAGAGCTGAAATTAGGGGAATTAATGTATGGAATGATGCTAAGATCAGGCAACGATGCAGCATTAGCCATTGCGGAACATATAGGGGGGAGTGTCGAGAATTTTATCGTAATGATGAATAATAAGGCAAAGGAGCTGGGGCTTGAAAATACGTGTTTTAAGACGCCTCACGGCTTGGATGCCAATGGCCACTACTCTACTGCCTATGAATTGGCTATCCTAGCTCGATATGCAATGAAAAACCCTACATTCGCAAAAATTGTGGGGACACAAAGTATAGCAATTACTAATAGAAACCTATTCTCCACCAACGAAATGCTATCGCTATACCCGGGGGCTAATGGCGTAAAGACAGGATATACCGGTAAAGCAGGCAGGTGTCTGGTTACATCTGCAAAAAGAGAAGGTTTTGAAATAATTTCCGTTGTTTTATTTTGCTCTAGCAGATCAAAAAGAGCCGAGAGTAGTAAAAGGATTCTTGATTATGCATTTAACAACTATAAACCCCATATCCTCCTTGAATCTGGTCAGAGTCTAGGTGTAGTTAGTGTAAAAAGGGGGCTTAGGGAAAAGGTAGGTGTTATATCTGTAGATGGCATAAAGCTTCCACTAACGCAGGAAGAAAAGGCAAATCTAAAGACAGAGATAATAATCGATGAATGCTTGGATTCACCCGTTCATAAAAATATAAAAGTGGGGACTATAAAATTCTCGGTGGATGGGGAGGTCCTTGGACAGTCGGATATTAAGACCGCAGAAAGCGTAGGAGCAAAAACTTATGTTCACTACTTGAAAGATGTTATAGGGGTATGGTTCAAGCTCATAAAGACCAAAGAAAGGCTCGAAAACTGAAATCGTGATCAATCACTAAAAATAGTGAAACCGCAAATAGCCTTTTGGAGGCCTGACCTTGAATTTTTAACACTGTGTTTGTTATAATAGCCTATATACTCTGTAATAAGTATTTCACGGTTAAACCCTAGTCTGCACTCAACCGCATTTGATTATGTGAACCTTTTTACAGCTTATTTATGATGGGATTAAGGAGATTGTTATTTGCATGAAGACAGTAATTGTTGCCGTAAATTCGAAATATGTTCATTCCTCTCTTGCACCATGGTATCTTAAGGCATCCTGTGATGCGGGTTGTGGTGATGTAAAGGTGATGGAATTTACAATAAATGAGAGCCCCGATGTAGTTTTAACAAGGATATACAAGGAAGATTGCGATGTGGCTGCATTTTCATGCTATATATGGAATATAGAATTTGTCCACAAGATTTGCGGGAATTTAAAAAAGGTATCCCCAAACATAAAAATAATATATGGAGGTCCCGAGGTATCTTACTGCCCGCAGGCAATTTTGCGTGGGAATTCCTTCGTGGATTATGTCATATCTGGGGAGGCAGAGATAACCTTTAATGATTTGCTGCTTTTTCTAAATAAAGGTATAGGGAAGCTTTCAAACGTAAAAGGGCTTAGCTATAAGAAAAATGGGGAGATAATTGAGTCGGATTCATTTTCCCTAGTGGATAATTTGGACTTAATTTCTTCGCCATATACTAAGGAGATGCTCTCCTTCGTTGGAAGTAGGATAATTTATTTTGAATCATCAAGAGGATGTCCCTTTTCCTGTTCATATTGTATTTCATCAACCTTTGAGGGTATCAGATATTTTTCAATGGCCAGGGTCAAATCGGAGCTTAAATGGTTAATGTCGAAGGGAATAAAGCTCATAAAATTCGTTGATAGAACATTTAACTGCAATAAAGAAAGGGCTAAGGATATATTTAAGTTTATAATTGATAATGTCCAGCAGACAATGTTCCATTTTGAAATAGCAGCAGATCTGCTGGATGAAGAAATGCTGGAGCTTCTTTCTAGGGCACCTAAGGGGCTTATTCAGTTCGAAATAGGGGTACAGTCAACCAACCAAGATACCCTAGCAGCAGTTAGAAGGAAGACCAAACTAAAGGAAGTATTGTATTATGTAAACAGACTTGTTGAGATGGGAAATATACATATCCATGTCGATTTAATAGCAGGGCTCCCCCTCGAGGGCTATGATTCCTTTAAAAGCTCTTTTGATGACGTGTTTGGCCTAAAAGCCCACAACCTGCAAATGGGTTTTTTAAAGATGCTAAAGGGTTCTTCCATAAGGAAGGAATCCGCCTTGTATGGTTACAGATTTAGGGATTACCCCCCATATGAGGTGTTAGGCAATAAGAGCATAAGTTTTAGGGAGATGACAAGACTCAAAGAAATAGAAGAAGTTCTTGAAAGATATCATAATTCATCAAGATTTATAAAAACCCTTGAATATGTGATAGAAAACTACTTCAGTTCACCCTTTGTGTTTTTTGAAACTCTTGCACAATTTTATTTAAATGAAGGATGCTTTGAACGTTCGGTATCGGGGAGGGGGCTTTATACGATATTTTTACGCTTTTTATCAAATCTTGAAAACGGGGCTGATATCGGATTGATTAACGAGCTTTTGAAGTTTGATTTTTTGGCTTCCAATAACACCAATAACTTGCCCGATGGTATAGAGCGGATATATTCGAAAAATTTTAGGGGAAGATGTTTTGAATTTTTAAAGTATCAAGAAAATGTAGAAAAGCATTTACCTAAATTTAGTGGTATGACCCCGAAAAAGATATTTACTAAAATCCATTTCGAGCTTTTTAATCATAATGTATTAGACAATGGACAATTTTTATCAGGAGATAACATGGTTATTATGTTTAATTACGACAATTACGATAAGGTTTTGGGACATTACGAATTCGGGGAAGTAATATTATGAAGCAAGGACCTATATTGGGTGTATGGATATTAGGGTATCGCTTTTTTGGCAATTCGGATTCGGAAGGATTAGCTAATTAGTACAGTTACCTTTGTACCCTTTGGCACATTAGGTGATATTTGCATGCTATCACATAGTTTCTTTATGATTAAAAGCCCCCATCCCCTGCCGTTTAGGGTATCTGGATCTATATTTGGCTCCTGTGGTATTGGCATGGATGTGTCAAACCCTATACCCTCATCAGACATCTCGAGTTGAATGGTATTATCCATTTTGCTCATACAAAAGCGAACCTGACCAGCACTTTTTTTATAACCATGCTCAAGGGAGTTTATCAACAATTCATGGGTGGCGCTTTTAAGCTTAAAAATTGTTTTTTCATCGGTGGTCATATTATTTATTACATCTTCACACACGAATAAAAATTTTTCAATGCTTTCCTCATCGAAGGGGATATAAGCACTGAGGGTATAATTTAAAATTTGCATATAGAAATCCTCCAAAGCGGAATGCTTATACTACATATTAGTATTATATCATAAAGTTTTTGAAAATAAAATACAAAAGGAATTCGTTTTAATTTCGAATTATTCAGAAAGAAAGGTTTTGTTTTGCAATCAAAGTTTGATATATTATATATGTATGGATTTCATAAACATAATACAAACTGCAAATAAAATTGCTGATTTTATTGTGACACACGAAGGGGGCACTTCAAGGAACCCTATTTTAGAAGTCTACAAAGGCGGTAAGTTCCGGCAAGGGCGGCATATAATTTTCGATAAAGGGTGAAAATAGTGTTTGAAAAGAATGATAAAGAGATGCTGGGGATTATGATTAATTCCCTCAATAGCTACCTTAGGGCGGCGGGGCGTATATCAAAACAAAGGTTTGATGAATTGTCAGAATACAACGGACTTCTTTGGTTGGAAATAACCAAGCAAAAGGAAATATTGGAGGATATCATCTCGAGGGTTGGAAAAGGGGGCAAAGACGAACAAGAAGAACAAAGCCCCGAATGTGCAGACAATAAATGCTCTAATGGCAATATAGATGGTCAAGTAAATTTATACAACGAAATGATTGGATTTTTGAAAAAATTAAAGCATATCGATTTGCATTGGGTCAGAGTATACTCCGTAAAGTTCCCTCAACCAGGCAATTTGGATTTTGAGATAAAGTACTTTGAGCATAAAGAGCCATCGCAGCAGCATAAAAACTACCTTTTGTTTGGTGATGCTGCAAATAGTTATGCAATAAGAAAAAGCGGTAATGAGATCACAGGTGATACCAACAGGTGTTTTGAGTATATTCTAAACTTCCGTTCCAGGATTAAGTAGTGAAAGGGTAAATAAAGTTATACTTTTATACTATGTAATGAACGCAGAGCGTATTTAAAATACTAAATTGCATTGATATATTGTTAGTAATGCATTATACTATACAGAAACGCTATGAATTAATTTTTATTACAGGAGAACGAAGTATGCCAATTAAAATACCCGAAGCATTGCCAGCCTACAAAGTGCTAAACGAAGAAAATATATTTGTTATGAGTGAAGAACGGGCGTTTAGTCAGGATATTCGCCCTTTAAGGATAGTAATACTAAACATTATGCCCACAAAGATCGTTACCGAAACCCAGCTTTTAAGGCTACTAGGAAATTCCCCTCTGCAGGCAGAGATAACTTTTTTGCACCCTAAAACCCATATCTCTCGCAATACGCCTAGTGAACATTTATCTACATTCTATAAAACCTTCAATGAAATTAAAGAACAAAAATTCGATGGAATGGTGATAACTGGGGCACCCGTTGAGCAGCTTAATTTTGAAGAGGTAACATACTGGGGGGAACTTAAAAGCATAATGGAATGGATTCCGCATAGTGTAACATCAACACTTTATATTTGCTGGGGCGCCCAGGCAGGACTCTACTGCCATTATGGGATAACAAAACATTCTTTAGAAAGAAAGATATCCGGGGTTTTCGGACATAGTGTAATCAAAAAAAAATCGAGACTTATGAGGGGGTTTGACGATGAATTTTATGCACCCCACTCAAGGCATAGCGGGATAAAAAGGGAAGAGATCCTAAAAGTGAATGATCTTGAGATTTTAAGTGAATCCGATGAAGCAGGTGTATATATTGTAGCCACCAAAGATGGACGCGGAATATTTGTGATGGGACACCCTGAATATGACACTGACACATTAAAGAAAGAATATGAAAGGGATCTAAGCAGGGGGCTAACAGTAGAAATCCCGAAAGGTTATTTTCCTAACAACGATGCTTCGCAAGAGCCAGCGGCCAACTGGCGAGCCCATGCAAATCTTCTGTTTTCAAACTGGCTAAATTATTGTGTTTATCAGGAGACCCCCTATGATGTAAATTCTATAACCCTTTAGGGGATGACCCCAAAATAAAACAGAAGACTTTAAAAAGTCTTCTGTTTTTAAATATCCTTACATTTAAATTATTTTATTTTCTTGATTGCGTCAAACATAGGGGAGTGTATCGATTTTTTTGGTTAGATATCTCTTTAATATACTTAAATCCATGGAGTTTATAGCACCATCCATATTTAGATCGGCTGCATCTAAGTTCACATCGGGTGGATTAAAACCTAAAAGCATTCTTTTTAAAAGTGTCAGATCTAATGAATTAACGAGGTTATCGTTGTTTATATCACCGTAAATTACAGGACCTGCTGTCGGTGATGGCTGCTGCGTCGGCTGTTGTGTCGGGGTATTGGTGGGCCTTGGTGTTGTCGGCAGAGGTGTACTCATTCCATAGTATTCACCTAGGGATATCCCATTTTTCCCAAGGGGTATTTGGTGATCAAGCCCTATGAATTTACCACCGGACTGCCATAATGCAGGTTTTAATAGGCCATATTTATCTTCATCCCATGTTGACCAGTCATTTCCGACCAACCCCCCTGTATCGCCTGAATTGGGATTTATGCACCAGAATGTATGGTGTATACGGTTTTCAATCATGTAATCTCTAAAAAGTGTCATCCATCTTTGGTTTTTGCCTCCGTCCATATGACCACCCCACTCACCTATAAGGAGGGGAGCAATTCCTTGATCATTTATATAGGCCCAGGTATCATACCAATAATCATCTAGTAAGGTTTGGGTTGTAAAGTCCTTATCAAACCATGTTTGGGCATATACTGACGGACCATAATCGTGGGGTGAATAAACAACCTGGCTATTTAAAGGACCTAAGTCGATGGGGTAGTCTTTTACCCCCCTGAGGTTTCCGCCCCACCATGCCCCATGCCATGGAGCAGCGTCACCTGTGGCTCCCCAAATATCAGGGGTTTCAAAGGTGTAACCCTTTTCAGTTTTGGGGTATTGTTCGATACCCTCAATTACAATTAGCATATTAGGATTTACGTCAAGTATTGCCTTTGCACATGTTTCAGCTGCGTATTTCCAGTTATTCTCATCAGTGGAATTATCCCATTTTGCCAACAGCGTAGGTACCTCCACTGAATATCCGCGTTTGCCATGGGGTTCATTTTTTAAATCTAATGCCAGCAAAGTGTCATCGTTTTTATATTTATCGGTTATCCATACCAGAGTGTCTATCCACATCTTGGTAGTAACCACTCCACATGTTTTGGTATCTTTTCCATACCAAAGCTCGTAGTCATGCCCAGAATTGTTAGCATCGGGGCTATGTATATCGATCATTACTTTAATTCCGAATTCCTTGCAATAGCCCATTATAATATCAAATATTTCCATGCTGTTTTTCACATCATCGGTTTCTGGATCGTAGAAATCCGGGTTCACACAGTGATAAGGCGGGTTGTTACTAGCAGTTACGCTTGATACAGGGTTGGGTTTTCCGATCATCCAGCTATAGATTAGCTCGGTGGATATGGGTATTCTTAACAATCCTATGCCCCTATCAGCAACATCAGACAGGATATCTTTAACATCGTACCATGCGCCATGGAAACAATTTTCGCTGCAATTAAAGCCGAACCAATTGGCACCGGTAAGCCATACTTCGTTTCCATACATGTCGTAGATTTTGTTGCCCCTGCAATGCAACCAGTCATCATTATTGCCATCCACTGTTTCGGCCATTGGCTTTGTGTTTACTTGGAAGCATATGGTTGAAACAATCACCAACGCAGCAAGCAAAATGCACAGTTTTGTCTTTCTTATAACTTTCATAAATCCTTCCTCCCAAAAAAATTTTT
>JAAZML010000069.1 GCA_012798835.1 Clostridium sp. | reverse complement strand
ATAATTTATATATATATGTAAACAAAAAATAATTCAAAATATAAAATCCCTTTTTCTTTAAAGAGCAGAATCATTTTTTTCAACTACAAAAAAATATTTTGCCAATTGTTTTATGATTACTAATCAATATTCTTTTTATCAATAGTCCATATATCTGAATCGGCTAATCCACAATTATCTCCTACAAATAATTTAGCAGCTTCTTTATCGTCTTTTAATTGCCATTTATACCAAGCTGTTGCAACCACAGCAAACTCTCCACCATGATGTTGACGATAGGTTCCACCATGTCCTACATCCATATTTCCAACAAATATTGGCACATGGTTAATTCGTTCAAAGTCATCCATACCGTTGTTATAAGCAATATCGCTCTCACCACCCAACAGATATAATGTTGGTGTATGAATTTTTTCTAACTGCTCCTTACCTAACGACGGCATACCAGGCATACCACCACCTGCTTGATTAAACAATCCGCTATTACAAACAACTATTGTACTAATACGTGGGTCTGGTGCTACTTCAATGGTTTGTAAACCACCGCAAGACATACCGCTTACTGATATTTTATCTACATCAATTTTATTATATAAAGAGCTTTTTTTGTTATTATTTTGTGCTATAGCCCAATCAATAGCATCTATCAATTGTGAAGCTATGGATCTTGTTCCGTGCACTTCTTCTCCCTCTTTAGGCATAGGACCAATAGCAATAACAAGAAAGCCATGTGAAGCTACTTCCGATAGAAAGTTAATGTGTTCCCAAGGAGAATTTGCGCAAGCTCCATTTCCCCAAGCAATTATAGGTAATTTTTGATTTTTGCCGAAAGAGCTCAAATCTTGCGGTCTGAAAATTGTATGAGTATTTAGCGTACTATCAGTGTACATAATAGCACTATAGTCACCCGTACCTCCGTCCTCTACAATTCGTCCAGGCATATTCTCTGTTGTTCCATTCGAACACGAAACAAAAATCAAAATACTAATTAAGACGATCAATAATTTAAAACTACTATTTACTTTATTTCTGTTCATAATTACAATATTATTTTTGCAATTTTCTAACAAATAGTGCAATAATTTTCGTACTCATTGAAAATATGCTGATTATTAATTTAATTTTATATTTAATTTTTCTCCGTTATAAACAACTTCTCTATCAATCATTTCTGTTTTCTCAATTCCTCCACCCTTTATCTCTGACACTAAAACAATTTTAAAGATATAAGCATCAGGTCTTCCAAGAAAATCTCCTTCTAAATCTGCAATAGTTAGTATTCTGGATGCATTATCCCATAAAAACTTTATAGTTGAATAACTACCCTTTTCATAGTCATATCCATCACCTTCATCTTCATATAAAACAAAACTGCCATCTGCACCGTCATAAATACGAAGCTCTATTACATTGGATGATTTCTCTCCTGTATATTGAATAAAATCACCCATAGGTATTATTGATCCAGCTTTAACATACAAGGGTAAATCTTGTAAAGTCACATCAGTAACCAAATTTTGCTTGCCATCATATACTTCGCCGGTCCAAAAGTCAAACCATCCGGATGCATCTGGCAAATAGACTTCCATTTCATCAATTCCTGCTTCTGTTACAGGAGCAACTAATATAGATTTACCAAACATATATTGATAAGGCTTTGTAATGGTCTCTGCATCTTCTCTAAAATCCATTACTAAGGGTCGCATCATTGTAGATCCATTATCAGTTACTTGCCAAGCTTCAGAATAAATATAGGGAAGCAAACGATATCTTAGTTGCAACATTCTTCGCATATTATCTTCCACTTCTTGACCATATTTCCATGGTTCTGTTTCACTCATA
Organism: Clostridium sp.; assembly: GCA_012798835.1. Classification (GTDB taxonomy): domain Bacteria; phylum Bacillota; class Clostridia; order Acetivibrionales; family Acetivibrionaceae; genus Hungateiclostridium. The sequence goes on along the minus strand of JAAZML010000069.1, from coordinate 4,011 downwards.
TATCCATGAACTCTAAAAATGGGATTAAAAGTTCCCCACTGAAACCAACGTGTAAGTATCTCATGATAACTCTTATCAGTATATTGAGAAACTCCGGGTCTAAAAAAGCCACCAATATCAGTTGTCCAATATGGTAATCCTGTAATTGTGAAATTTAAACCTGCTATAATCTGTCTTTTATACTCATCCCATGAACTTCCCACGTCACCCGACCAATTTATTACGCCATAACGTTGTTGACCAGAAAAGGCGGAACGTGTTAAAATACACACCCTTTTTTCATCAGTAGCATTACGCTGTCCTTCATAAACTGATTGACTAACCATTAATGGATAAACTAATCTATAAAAATATCCAGAGCCTAAGAAGGTATTTGTACCAACTAATGCGTCATTTTCGGGTTCAACAGCATCCATCCACCATGAATCAACTCCATAATCAAACATGTTTTCCTTTAATGTATTCCAATAATCTGTTCTTGTATCAGGATTAAAATAATCTAACCACTGAGTATTTGGAATAAACCTATTATTAGCTACATATTTCTGACCTAACAGAGAATTTTTGTCAGGATTTGACCATATTGACACACACAAATGTGCATTTAAGTTATGAATTCCCTTAATAAACTTTGGTGGATTAGGATAATTCTGTTCATCAAATTCGGGAACTCCCCAACCTTTATCTCCCCAATATTGCCAATCTTGTACTATAACATCTAAAGGCAATTCTCTTTCCCGAAACTCTTTTACTGTTTCAACTAAATGATTTGCAGAGGTATAACGTTCACGACATTGCCAAAATCCATATGCCCACTTTGGGAACAACGGTGCATTTCCTGTTAACTGGCGATAATCTGCAATAACACTGTCTGCCTCAGGACCATAAAAAACAATATAATCCATTAGTTTAGCATTAGGTGAACGAAAGGTGAAATCATTTTCGCAAAGCTTCCATGATAATGTTGGTTCATTATCGGCTTTACATAATAATTGAACTTCATGATCGCCTTTTTCTAAGAATAGAGAAGTGCCGGCAGTAGGTGGCAACCACATATTTCTCTGATCAATTATAACTTTATCATCTACAACCACATAATGAAGATTCCCCATATCACCAAGGTCTAAAAAGATAGAGTATTCGCCATCTTCTTTTATATTAAAACTTCCTGTATAAAAATTTTGATTTTGTGATACTTTTCTGGTTCCTTCTGTAGTAGTAACATCAGCAAAAACGTCATCATCATTATCATTTGTAGATTGCTGCTTTTCAAGAGTAATAAAATTGTCGGCAGGATTAAAATCTGTCAGTCCATACTGATGCCATAACAATCCATATCCTTTATTAGAATATATAAAAGGGATAGAGATCTGGCTATTCACTTGTGTTAATCTTCGACTAATACCTTTTAGGTTATAATTTCCATCCTGAAATTGTCCTAGACCAAAGATCATTTCATCATCAGGTGAGTTAAAGCTTTGTTCAATAAAGTAAGACTCTTCACCCATCACTGAATCAGCTTTAAATACTCTGGAGTCAAGTTTTTCACTTAAAAAAACATTGCCATCAGAGTCACAAAAAGTTAAAATGTAACTATTTTTATCAAAATCTACATACATTTCACTTAATACAACTCTGATACTTTTATTTAATTTTTCAACTTTAAAAGCAGGGGTTTCATATTCAGAAGTAACAACTAATTCTGGCAATTTATTTTTTTCAGAATTAAAAAACTTTATCCTAACTGTTCTGTCAGACAATGGGTAAATCCCTAATGTCCCATCAGGAAGCAAAATATTAACACCTTTATTTAACTGCTGAAGTTCAACTTTTTGTTGACAAGAGAAAAAGATGAAAATAAAAGATAAAAATATAATATATGACAATATTTTTTTCATAATAACTATTTAAAAGTCCACCAATCAAAGTTGAACAATTCCTCTTCTTTGCCTTTAAAAACCAAGTACAAATCGTGAACTCCTTCAACTTTTTTGATTTTTGTGGAGACCTCTTTCCAATTCAATTCACCACCAGTATTGCCAACTTTGCATTTTCCAATAAGCTTACCATCAATGCCGTCTAATCTAATTTCAATTATGGCTCCACCTTTTGCAGATGCCACATTTGCAATGAACTTTTTAGCTCCGTTTCTAAAATCTACATTTCTGACTTTTATAAAATCGTCATTATCTATTTTTGTAACATAAACGCCTACTTTATCATCTTGTGCAGTTTTTACACCTTCAGACCAAGCGATGGTTTCCGCTTCAACTCTGCTAAATGGATTTAGATTTGCTACTGCATTTATAACACCTTCCTCAGTTGGAAGTATCGTTGGAATAGAACCATCATCATTATATTCAAACTGTTCAATACTTACAGAGCGCTTAAAACCTTCGCCTGACAATCCTTGAGTATGATAAAAGAGATAACTATTCCCTTTAAAATCAATAATTCCCGGATGATTTGTGAAAGCTAAATGTGGTGCTCTTTCCATAATAATACCTTGATATTCCCACGGTCCTTCGAACGATTTTGCTGTGGAATACCCCAACAATTCAGGGATTCCTGCTGCAGCATAGACTAAATAATAGATATCTCCCCTTTTATAAACCCAAGGTCCTTCTGTGTAGTTTGTATATTCACGTTTTTCAGTTCCTTGATGTTTTCCGAAAGCTTCATAGGTCATATCAATTTTTACAACACCATTTTCGCCCACACTTCTATCATAGGAAATCATATCCTCATTTAATTTTACATAATATATTTGCGGATTTCCCCAAAAAAGATAGGCTTGACCATCATCATCAATAAAGACTGTTGGGTCTATATCATACCAAACATCTGGAGTATCTGTTATTAATCTTCTTCCTAAAACATCCTCAAAAGGTCCAGTTGGTGAATCTGCAACAAGCACCAAAACACCTTCCCCATGAACTGGACAGTAGAGATAAAATTTTCCGTTACGTTCTATACACTGCGAAGCCCATGCACCTGTGGTTCGATCCATCCATTTAAAATTTTTCAATGATGCCACAACTCCATGGTCAGTCCAGTTTACCATATCTGAAGAAGAGTATGTACGCCAATTGTGCATCGTAAAGAAGTTATCAATTGTCTCATCTTCATCATGAGTGGTATATAAGTACACTTTGTCATTATAAACCATTGGTGCAGGGTCTGCAGTGTAGTAGGTTTGTATTATTGGGTTTTGGGCTACAACAAATTGTCCCAAATAAATGAGACAAAATGTTATAGTAAATATTATGTTTTTCATTTTTTATAAATTATTTTTCAAATGAAACAGTATAAGTTTTCACAATTCCATTAAAATTGCACTTAACAATAGCTTTATCAATCAAGTCTTTAGCCTGCTCCACTTCGATAGATACTTCCTTATTATCAGAATAAGCTTCAACTACAAATTCATTATTTTTTCTAATACTTTTATCAACTAAGATTTCATATTGGTCATACCCAACTATTCCATTTTTATCAGTAGAACGGATAGGTTCTGTTGGAACTTCTACATTCTCTCCATTTACTTTTACCGAAATTGTTGGTGGTTTTTGATAATTAATCTCTTGATTTTTAGAGCTAAATCCTAGTCCGATAAAATCAAACAACACATCATTCGATTTGCTTTCTGCTACGATATAAATAGCATTTTTCTCATCAAGATTATCGACATATTTTGATACATCAACTTTAAATTTTGTAATCTCGTTTTTAGAGTTTCTTGGAACTTTTATTTGAGCAATCCTTTTACCATTCCATGCACTATTTTTCCAAGGTGCATCAATCCACACATTAATTTTAAATGCTTTATCTGTTTTAGGTTCTATAAAAATATTAAATGCTGTTTTATTACCTTTTTTAGTTCCTTCAAATGGTTTTAACCCTTTTTGTGCCTCTTCAAGTCCACCAAAACCAAAGTATTTGAATCCAACAATAGAACCATCTTTTACATCTGCAACTGTCATGTGATTATCCCAAATATCCCATGAATCT
>JAAZML010000074.1 GCA_012798835.1 Clostridium sp. | reverse complement strand
GATATACTCGAAGCTTATGCACAAAGAACTGAACGATTGCTTGACCGTTACCAGGAAAAAAACGGCAGCAAGTATCCTGATAAGGATGTTGTGAATAATGCACAAAATTTACTCCAGACCATGTTGCAATATAGTGAACCGAGTCAATTATTTCAAGTCTTAGATGAAAACAGTGACAATTTACAAGTAGCTATCGAAGACTTAATGCTTGTTGAAGAGTTCTTTGACGGACAACAGAAAGGTCTCTTCGATGATGTGATTTTTATACTAGATCTATTTGAAGATAACAAGCAGCATGTTTATGATACTGAGATTTTAAGCTTAATTGAGCAGCTGGAAGAAATCATTAACACTGAACAACCTTATTCGCTTATTCATAAAATTCCCGGTCTGAGAGATCAGTTCAAAAAGCAATTTACCAATTTACTCACAGAAGCTTGTAAGCCTATTCAAGAACGGATAGAACAAGATTATGAATTAGTTCAAGAGGAGTTAGGCAAGTACGAATTTGGGGAGCCATTCATTCGAAGAGAAAAGCAGCCTTTTGAGAATCTTTTAGAGCAAATAGGAGTTGTTAATGATTTTAATAAGGCATATTCCATGGAAACAACCAGTCGCAATTACAGACAACAAGCTTTTAGGCGTATTGAGACAGAGCAGCAAAGACTGGAGCAAGAAAAGGTAGAACAAAAAGGCGGTGGCGGTGTTGTGATTCCACCTAAACCTATTGCTAGAAAACAAATAGAGTCTCGTGATTTATTCGATAGTCGAATAGTTTTACGCAATCAAGATGACATTCAAGCTTTCTTAGAAAAACTGCGTACAAAGTTAGAAAATAACTTAACTGATGATAATGAGATAGAGATCATTTGGTAGGGGTGAACTCATTGAATAAATCCGCAATAAAGAAGTTTGCAACAGAAGCAAGAACAAAGCTTTTAGAGCAAGTAAAACAAAAAGCCTTTGAGTTAGGCATCAGTGAAAAAGGTATTGAAGAATACCCTGACTCAGGGGGCGTTATCAGCATAGGAAGCAACTTTATTGATAAAAAGAAGAGGGATCAACTGATTCAAAGAGTTGAAACCAAAGGTCTAGATCTTGTTTTTGAAGAGATGGCTTATACTTGGTTTAACCGCTTCATTGCCCTTAGGTTTATGGAGGTTAACGGTTATTTACCAACAGGTGTTAGAATACTCTCTTCTGAAGACCCGAAGAGGGTTGAACCGGAAATTTTTCGAAATGTAACCTTAGTAAAAGATAGTCTCAATCTTGATCTGGAATATGTGTTTGAGTTGCAAGACAAAGGCGATTCAGAGCGCTTATTTAAGTACCTTGTTTTGGCCCAATGTAATGCTTTACACGAAGTCTTGCCTTTTATGTTTGAACCTTTAGAAGACTACTCTGAACTTCTTTTCCCCAATAATCTCTTGGTAGAAAATTCAGTGATCCGTCAAATGATCACTTCCATTGATGAAGAAGACTGGAAGGAAGTTGAGATCATAGGGTGGTTGTATCAGTTTTATGTCTCAGAAAAGAAAGATGAAGTATTTGCAGGGCTAAAGAAAAACAAGAAGATTACTAAAGAAAATATACCTGCTGCAACACAATTGTTTACACCTAAGTGGATAGTGCAATACATGGTAGAAAACTCTGTAGGTCGCCTGTGGCAAGAATCACATCCCGGTTCTGAGCTGCAAAACAATTTGGAATATTATTTAGAACCGGTCGAGCAAGAACCTGAGGTTCAAGCCAAACTGGACGAACTAAGAAATCCTAATCTTAGACCTGAAGAGATAACTGTTATGGATCCGGCTTGCGGATCAGGTCATATTCTAGTTTATGCTTTTGATGTTCTTTATCAAATATATCGCGAACAGGGTTATTTAGGTACTGATATTCCAAATCAAATTCTTAAGAACAACCTTTTTGGTTTAGAAATAGATGACAGGGCTGCTCAACTGGCCAGCTTTGCTTTAGTTATGCAAGCAAGAGGTAAAGATCCTAACTTCTTCAAAAAATCGGTACTTCCTAATATTATTTCTATCCAAGAACCTAATGGTGTTCAAGATTCTTTTGTTTACGCTAAACTTTCAAAAGAGGCGAAAGAAGTAGCTAACGAACTAATTACAACTTACCAAGACGCTAAGAACCTTGGTTCTATTATAAATCCCAAGATAGATGGTTTAGACATCCTAAAAAACGAACTTGTGGTCATACGAGAGAACAGCCGGTCACTTACCGGGTATGCCGAAGACGGGTTAGTACGCTTAAACACCCTAATAAGACAAACGGAGCTATTATCCACTAAGTATGATGTGGTAATTACTAATCCGCCCTATATGGGCAGCAAGGGTATGAACGCCCAACTTACTGAATTTCTAAAAAGGGTACACCCTGATACAAGGGGTGATCTGTTTGCGGTCTTTATGCAGCGAATGGAAAGCATGACTAAAAGATATGGTTTCCATGTTACAGTTACGATGCAATCATGGATGTTTCTATCTTCTTTTGAAAAATATAGAAAAGAACTTTTAGATTCGTTTTCAATAATCGGTTTAACTCATATGGGTAATATGGTGATGGGCATAGCCTTTGGTACATGTGCTACTGTTCTACAAAAGAACGTTCAAGCAATTCAGGGAACGTACCAATATATTGAACTAAGTGATTTGGAAAATGGTAAACCTACTCAATTCCCATTAATTAATGATAGATATTCTCAAACATGTTCTAGTAGTTTTCAGGCTATACCTGGCTCACCTATAGCTTATTGGTCCTCAGATTCTATATTTAAGTTATTCTCTTTAGATAAATATATAAAAGATTATTTTATACCCAAGTTTGGTATGTCAACAGGTCAAGGTGAAAAGTATATAAGAAATTGGTACGAGGTGGAGAAAGAGCATATATGTTTCGATGCGCGAACCGCGGAACAGTTTCTGTCAAAAAACAAGAAGTGGAATATACTGGACAAGGGCGGACCTTATAGAAAATGGTATGGAAATGCTGTCCACATAGTAAATTGGGAAAATGATGGTATAGAGATTAGAAACGATCAACGCTCGGCGGTACGAAGCCCTCATTTATTTTTTAAACCGCATGTTTCATGGACTCTGGTTACATCAGGCAGTTTTTCGGCAAGAATGTTCTCTCATGGGTTTATTCTAGATACGGCATCAAATTGTCTATACTTTAAAGATGATATTATTCAATTACAGGTTTTAGGCTTTCTAAATACGAAAGTTGCTGATTATATTTTAAAGATTTTAAATCCTACTTTAAATTATAGTTGTGGCGTAATTGGTTTATTGCCTTATATACATGAAACAAGTCATATTAATCGTGTTAATGTTTTAGTACAGGATGCGATAGCTTTTTCCCAATACGACTGGGACTCTTTTGAAGAATCCTGGAATTTTGAACGTCATCCCATATTAGTCCATAAATCAGGTTCTTTGATAGAAGAAGCATTTAATAATTGGGAATTTTTTGCTGAAGAGCAGTTTAGACAGTTGAAAGCTAACGAAGAAGAATTGAATAGGATCTTTATAGAGATCTATGGTTTAGAGGATGAGTTAACACCTGAAGTAGAGGATGAAGACGTAACAATTCGTAGGGCTGATCGAGAGCGCGATCTTAAATCCTTTGTTTCTTACGCCGTAGGTTGTATGTTTGGTCGTTATTCCTTAGACGAAAAAGGGCTTGCCTTTGCCGGAGGAGACTTTGATTTAGACAAATACAAGACCTTTGCTGTATCTAAAGATAATGTATTACCCATATTAGCTGATCGCTATTTTGAAGAAGATATCGTAACTCGTTTTGTAGAGTTTGTTAAGGTTACATTCGGAGAAGAAACCTTAGAAGAAAACCTAGAATACATTGCAGATAGCATAATTAACAGAAGAGCATCTGAATCTTCTCGCGAAGCCATACGTAGATATTTCTTAAACGATTTCTATAAAGATCATGTACGAATTTACAAAAAAAGGCCGATCTATTGGCTGTTTAAATCAACAAACGGAACATTTAACGCCCTAGTCTACCTGCATCGCTATGATCAAGACACTGTATCACGGATCAGAACAGACTATCTATTAGAGCTCCAAGATCGGCTAGCGGCAGAAGACGGTTCATTAAGGCAGCTCTTAACAACAGAATTATC
>JAAZML010000023.1 GCA_012798835.1 Clostridium sp. | reverse complement strand
CGAAGATTGAATCCTGATTATTTTTTGAAGTGTTATAGACAATCACGTTTGATGGTTGAGAATAGATAATTTCGGTGGTGTCAGCAAAAATCTTCATATTCTTCTCATATGAGCCGGAAGCGGCTTCACCAAATAAAAATTCGGTTTGATATAAATTCTGCATAGCATAAAAATGGCTTTTCGAATAATCAACAATATTTTGAAAAATTTGCTGATCATCGGATACATAATCATTTAGAATTGATCGCATACTCATTATTGTTAGATCATCAAACCTATCACAACTAATAGTATAAGTAAATTTGTGATCCTTATCTATCAAAGTAACTGAATCGGGGCTAAAGTCTCCATGATTGGTCCTGGGTTCTAGATATACAAAATCCGGAATATTTATAATATAATTATACTTTGAATTTTGCAAAACACCGGATTCATCTACAGTAAAGCCACCCCCCCCATGGGCGTACTCTATTTCATTATAAGCCAAATTAACGCCTTGTTTGGCGTATGCTGTATAGGGTAAAACAAAAATTACCATAATCCATGATACTAAAATAAGGGTTTTTTTCATGTTTACATTTTCCTTTTCAGATATTAAAGGATCCATACCTTATATTGTTTATAGTATCAGAAGTCCGCTGCATACACAACAAATGTAAGCCTATTGTAAAATAAGCGAAATAAATATTTAAAATATGGGCTATATATTATAACATTCAAGTGTTTTGTTTTTTTCTTTTTCTATTGTTAAATTCGGGTGCTTCCTTAATAGCACCACCCAAAACTTTAAAGCCCTTACGTATCATTCCCTTTGTTTGCTCAGAGAGTTCCAAAGGATCATCACCAACGAAATCCCACCCGGGGACGGATAAATCATCAGGTGAAAGCTCTAATTGCTCCCAATTAGAAAATAAACGACCCCAATCGGAGGTGGATATTTGTTTTACACGATTATAGTGTTTGGGATACCAGTACAAATCATGATATATAACACTGGCAATATAAGACCATGGTGCAAGAATGGTTTTTAAAGACCACTCCACTGGTTTTTTCAAGGGTCCCCAGTAAATAAGGTGTTGACATTTGCTTGCAAACGTCATTTTTTTAAAGGGACCAACAAAGTTCCATTTTTCCTTTAGGGCCTCAAGATCACCCACAATTTCGATCTGCCTAACATCGCCGCAGCCAAGGCCGGCATCGTGCGCCAAGCGAATATACTTGATATCCTTCAATGGGTCAAATCCCATCAGTTTAGCCGCAACAGCATCAATTGCCACCTGATCCGCCGATGCTAAAATCACGTTTTTAACATGGGGAATCATGCAGCGCGGCCCAGGACCGTCACCAGCAAAGGTTCCATCCATAACGGCGAATACACCCCGGTGAATTTTTTTCTGAATCATCAAAAGATCCACTAAGGTTTCATGGATTACGGGGTGGGTCCAATGTCTTTTCTCATTTAAAAGTCCACCAAATGCATTTTTCATAGCACCCGTCGTGGTAGTAAAGACATGAGTCTTTACTGTGGGAAGATGAATAATATTTTCGCCGGGGAACCTTTTGGGTATTAGAAAACCCTTTGGGTAGACATCATTGAGGCATAGAAATTTTTTTGTAAGATCCCCTACAGCATCCCTTATATCAATCCATTCTTCTCCCTCATACAGGTGAATATTACGAAGTTTATGGGAATTGATGACATTAACCTGCTTGTTTTCTTTTTCCCCCAACCTTGAATCAATTACCACTGTTCTATTGTGGCACCCGTGTATTAAATCGGGGCTGTACCCGTCACGTTTCATAGCTCGGATAACACCTTCTAGCTGCCATGGGGTTGTAGAGCTACCAGGATAAAAAAAGTGCCAGCTAATATTTATTTTAAGTGCAGTATCAATATCTTTTGCTATATGTTTTTGATAATCCGCCAAATTCATTAATCGGTGATAATCATCAAGGACTGTGGATGGATTAGTTTTAATAATAGCTACTTTTGATTTCATGTTTTACTTCCCTTCCAATGTATAATTATATATTAAATGATATACATTATAGCACATAATTATATTTGTAAACAGTAGTAATGCGTAGATGCGTGAAATTGGGGAAAGTATGTCGAATGTGAATGCAAAAGACGCTTTCTAAAATTTTGGGCATATTAGGGTGGAGTTCTATGAAGGCAAGAAAGATCTAATGCTTACGGGTAAATATCACGATAATTATTCTAAGGATATGATATATGTTATGGATTTGCTATTGGAGCGTAAATTTGGCCGGGTATAATAATACCCCAAATTCCTAAAAGGGGGATACAGGTGAATAAGATACGCATTGTTATCGCAGACGAGGATGCTATGATTAGGCAGGGACTAAAACAGATATTGGAACTGGAGGAAGATATTATTGTAGTTGCTCAGGCTTCAAATGGAGAGAGTGCCGTCAAAATGGCAAGAGAGTATTGGCCGGATATTATTCTTATGGATATTAATATGCCGGAAAAGGACGGTATACAGGTGATAAAACAAATAAAAGATGAAGGGGTACCCAGCAGGATAATTGTGCTTACTGTTTATGGTGATAAGGACAACTTGCTTAAAGTTTCGCAAATAGGGATACAGGGATATGTTTTAAAAGATACAGAGCCAGGTGCATTGGTTAAGGCCGTCCGGACTATATACAAAGATAAATCCCTTGCTCATACAAGTATAACCAAAGAGCCTATTAGTGGGTATAAAAAGGCTTTAATGCATGGCGGGGGTAGAGAAAGCGGTCTAACATCGAGGGAATTGGAGGTTCTCGGACTTATAGCCGAGGGTATGATAAATAAGGAAATAGCAAAAAATCTTTTCATAAGTGAAAAGACAGTAAAAAACCATATTTCAAATATTTTTAGAAAGCTAGATGTTTCCGATCGTACACAGGCTGCAATATATGCTTTTAAAAACAATATGACAAATTGAAGAAGGAAACAGATAATAAAAAAAGGCATATCGCCTTATCTTTGCATTTGTTATTAAAAAAATGGTATAAGGAAATATAAGACCTATTCCCAAATTTATTATCAAGAGTATAAACAGAACTTTTAATGGTAGCTTGGCAATCATATCAAGGATAAACCATTTGACGTAGATCCAAAGCTTTGCGTCATTGCCTTTCGGCAATTTTGCCCTGTTTCATAAGCCTATTTATCTCCTTATACCTTTGATTAAGGGAGGTAGAATGTATTATATATATATTATAGCATTAATCCGTCGGCCTGCCAAGTAAATTTCTTGTTTTCAATATTGGTTTGTTTTTACAATACATTTATTTAAAGTACTTTGATATTGTAGTGAATGTTTTTCAAACAAATTAATAATATTAATTACAGTACTTAAAATTAATGCAAAATATAATGGTATACAAATAAATGAAAATGTTTTATAATATATAATTGTATATGAAAAAGTTGATTAGAGGAAAAAACAAAAACTTAATAAATTTAATTTTATTTCTTTCAGTTGCACTTATTTCCTTTGTGCTTATCATGGGCTCTATAAACATGCTCGGCTCGCTTAGCACTGAACCTGAAAAAGGTAAGGATGAGGATAAAAAGACTCAGGAGGATAATAATCGTAATCCCCAGCCCAAAAAGGATTTGGATACCTCGGGTGCCGATGAATTTGGACGACAGGATATTGGAGATCAAATGCCGTATGATAGTTCGGGGAAATACGCCGACGAATTTGAAACAAGGGAGCATTGGAAGGAAAGGTTGGAAAAAAGGCGGGAAGAAAAAGGTAGAGATTACGACGACTACCCAATTGAAGGCATGCCGGAAGAATGGGCTTATGGTCAGGATATCGAAGGATATCCTGAGCAGATTCCCGGTATTGATATAGCAGGTGAAGAACAATTTCCCGAGATGCCTTTTGGAGCGGGCGAGCCAGGGATAACATTTGCAATGACCGATGAGAAGCAATTGCATTTGCCTGTGTTTGAGGTTTTAGGTGAGCCCAATTATCCATTTTTGAAGGTTATGGTAATGGAAGATTACCATAATAATCGATGGAATGCCCCTGGGGAAGAACCTGAGGATGATTTTACTTTTGGGGTTAGGATGGAAAGAGAATACAAGGAGAATTCTGTAAAAATAAAGCCCGTTGAACCATCAAAGGGTTATATGCCGGTACTTTCGGGTAATTTCGAAATGGTGTATGATCTTTTGGTATACAAATTTAAGAATTCGGGCACCTATTTTTGCGAGGAAGTTATAGGAGATTTCTATGAAATGAAATATGATCCCCCTCCAAAAGATAGTGATCTTGCCTTTGCCAAGACTGATGATGATTATCCCTATACGATGTGTGCCGGTAGCGATATCCAGAAGATAGTCGATGAGATTGCACGCAACTGTAAAAGTGATTATGAACTGATAATCCGCACCGAAGAATATTTTTTAAGGAACTACATTCTGGACAGCAGCATAATAAACAATTATGGTGATGCGGATGGGATTACAGAGTTTCTAATAAACAAAAGGCGGGGAAATTATCTAGATTTCGTATCCGCTTACACCTTTATTTTAAGGTCGGCTGGTATTCCCTGTAGGTTGGTTATGGGATATAGACTAGAAAATGATGTCCCATACCAGGTAGTTTATGCAGATCAGATTTATGTTTACCCTGAAGTAAAATTCAAAGATTACGGATGGGTGCCGATGGATGTTTTTTCATATTCTCCTTTTTTTACACCGGGGGAAGGGACTGTTACCGATATAACGTTTGCAGATGCAACCGCCGATAGGGGCGGAAGTTTCACTGTAGGGGGTACAGTGGAAGATCTGGCGGGAAACCCTCTTACCGATATGTCTGTGCTAATTTATCTCAAAAAACACAAGGAGGAGCCTTGCTTGTCCTATGCAAGGGCTAGGGTGGAGCAAGGATATTACGAAATAAGCTGTGCTCTGGATAAAAATGATGGTGTTGGGAAATATCAGCTGGTGGCAGACCTTTTGGAAAATGATCAGTATAGGACTTCGACAAGTGATCCCGAATTAAAAGTAGTTTCTACTACCCTCATAGAGGTTGATAGCCCAAAGATTATATGGGCAAACACCTTTACCATATCTGGTAGGATATTAGATGGTTATTCAAAAGAAGGAATACCCGAACTTAAAATGGGATTGAAGTTTGCGGATACATATTTTTTTGAACCAATGATTTCCGCAGAGGAAGGGATGTTTATTAGACAGATGGGCCTGGGATCCCTAAAGAATACAGACCCAGACAAAAACTTTTTCTTTGTAACCGGATACCAGCTAGGTTACAATATAGAATTTGAGGGCACTGATCTGTATTATCCTACCAGCATAGAGGGCGATGTATTGGTTTGGAAAGTTCACTGGATGAAAATCCTATTGGCAATGGTTATTGTTATAATCTCAATTATTTTATTGATATTAAAAAAAAGGAAACTATTTTCCAAAGATAAAGATAAAGGCCAGGAAAACAAAGAAAGTCTGAACCCAGATTATTCCACGGAACAGTTCGGTCACGAACAAAAGGAACAACAGCAGGGATGTAAAATAGCATTCCCGCAGATTGCCGTTAGCTTTCCAGATTTATGGGGTATAAAAGAAGAATTTTTGATTGTCTTTTATAACGAAACCAGGGAGCAGGGGGAACTGACGACGCACTTTAATAAGAAAGGTAATTTTAGGATTAAAGTTCGGAGAAACGGGAGGCTTCTAGGTTTTAGAGATTTAAAGGTTGTAGACTACAGGGAAGAGATTATTCGCATAGGCAAAGAATACCTTGAAAGTGTTTATGGAAAATTACCGGACATTGATCAGGTTATGACCCTAAGGGAAATATATATCAAGATGGAAGATGTAACAGATACAAGGGAACGGCGGATTTTAGAGGATATATTTTACATATATGAAAAGGCTGTTTATAGTGACAAAGATATAAAAAGGATCGATTACGAAGGATTTTACACTTCTGTTAAGGCATTAGGGTATTGATTAACATATGATTTGGGGGAATGATATGCAGTCACGGGGGGAGCCAATCTTAAAAGAAATACCAACTAAGCTTATTGCTTGCTCTATACTGTTTTTGGTTTATATTACATCTTTGGGGATGCTTTTTTATATACTACCGAACACTCTGCATATAGGGATAAGTAAATTCTATTTTCTAATATATCCCGTTGGGGTTATACTTGTGGGGGTTACCTTAAAGTATTTTGCGTCCCATTACCTAAAAGGAGAATTATCAGAAAGCATTAGTAACACCTGCTTTATAATAAGTTGCGGGATTGCAGCGTTTTTTTTCATATTTTTTTTACCCCTAGGGGGTGGACAAAGATGGGCGGGATTTGGTTTTATAATTCTTTCCGCTCTAATGGCTTTATACAGGTTTTCTAATGATTGTATTAAAAATATAATTGCCAAGGATCTTATAAAGTCAGGAGTTTATTTAGTTGCGGGTATAACCCTGGATTTAATGTTTAGAATTTTCTTATCCAACGGGGGCTGGGCGCTGGGGTTTAGGTTCTCCGCGGGTACTATATTCTTTTTCTCGCTGGCTATTATTGCTGTTTTTCAGCTCACATCGTTCCTAGATTTTCTAGGAGATGAAAGGATTAGCAAGGCAGCTCTTTGGTTTAGAACAAACCATGGAATAAAATTTTTTGCTATTTTTATAATAATATATTTATTGGTTTATTTTAGGAGGTATATTGCGATGGGAGCTGTTATGGGAGAATGGATATTTATTTCTCTAGTCCTACTGCTAACCTTTATTGTGTTAGCAATAAGGTTATCTGTGGCTGTGAACAGAAAGCCTGAGCAACGTCTCAGAAAACATTTTCAAAAAATTGGACTTGATAAAATTAGAGATATAACCAGTATTTCAGACTGTATCAATGGTTTTGTAAATGATGG
>JAAZML010000085.1 GCA_012798835.1 Clostridium sp. | reverse complement strand
TTATAATTATAATTTATTTGGGTTGCATAATCAATACTTATGTATACCTTTTTTCTTATTTTATATATTTTTCGGCCTTTGAGACGGCCGTTGCAACAGACATACCGACATAATCTTGGGCACTTATCCATCTTCCGCTCTTGCCATCGTCAAGCAGTGCACCCACAACGGCTCCTGGGATAACCGTTTCTACAGCATTGGGTGCATCGGAGCCGCCAAGGTCTGTTCTCAGCCAACCCGGATCCATAAGATTCATCATTACCCCGCTTCCCTCCAGGGTAGGGGCAAAATCGCGTACAAATTTATCAAGGGATGCCTTGCTTGCTGCATAAGCGGACAGCTCCGGTTGATCCTTTATACCACTTGTGGTATTTACTATCCTACCAAAGCCGCGTTTTAACATATCTGGCAAATATCTATAGCAAATATTTGCCACTGCAATCATGTTGACCTCGTAGCATATCCTGAAGGCCTCAAGTGAATGCCCATAAAGATTTTGATTGTAACCTGTGGAGATGCCGGCGTTATTGAACAATATATCTATCCCCGGTACCGTGCTGTCAACCCTATCTAGCATAGATGCAACTTGTGTTTGATCGGACAATTCCGCCTCCACAGCATATACCTTTACTCCAAAATCCTCAATTTCGTGTACCAGATCATCGGTATGAGACAGATTTCTGCTGTGTACTACGATATTTGAGCCAAGCTCGGCCATTTTCAAAGATATTTGTCTGCCGACTCCGCGGCTGGCTCCGGTTACCAATGTCCACTTTCCTCTTACATCAACCATATTTTACACCCTCCTAACACCGCAGTCTAATCTGCGATACTGCCACAAATAAAACAAAGTTAAGCGATCCGTGTGTGGCGTTCCTTTCCTTAAAATTTTTTCGCTCTCATAGATGCACAAGGCTGTAACCTTTTAATATTTATATTAGTATTTTATATAATAATCGTGGCTTGCGTCAAGGTTCTGTTGCAATCGTTTATTCCCGATGTATATGATTTTGAAACGGATTAAGTATATATTTTTACGAATACCTGTTGGCGATTTGCCCCATGTTATACAGAGTTATACAGACTGGAAGTATAAAAAGCAGTATTTTGAGTTGTAATTGTGGTGCTTATTGTTATAATAGTAGTTAGTGCAGGATTTATGGATAACCTTTGAGAAGAACAGTCGATGATAATGGGGGGCGATATCGTTTTAAGATCGGGGGATTGCAGTAAAGTGATAATGAATGCAAATATTTAAAAGGAGTACAAAAGACCATGAAAAGGCTGAACCTAATGTTATTGATATTTGTATTGTTTTTGGTTCTGAATGCATGCTATAAAACCGAGAATGATCCGCCGGCAAAAGAACCGGAACAATCCGTAAATGCAGGCTATGAAACCGAGGATGACTTGTCAACAAACGGGCCGGACGAAACGGTTTTTCAAGGTATTACCCTTTCACGACAGGACCATCCTGAGTTGAACTTTGATTATTCTGAACACGATGGAAGACATGCAATAAGGGATTTTACTGTCACCCCTGAAGGCAATCTTTTATTGCTCGAACTTTCTAAATGCATATATGAATATTCTCCCCAAGGTAGGTTGCTCAATATTTACGAGTATGATTTGGAGGAGCAAGGTCTTACAGCCTATATGTTTGCGGCGGATGACCAAGGGAACTTTTATCTTTTAGATGGGCGCCGGCAGTTGATAATTAAGGTTAATAAAAGTGAAATATTAAACCTTGCAGCTTTTGATGAAACATCATTGATATCAGATACCGGCCTGATTAAAAGCTTTTATGCCGATTCAGAGGATGTTTTAATCGTAACGGCTTTAGATACATCAGATTTTAGTTATCACACTTTCACACTGGATGTATCTGGGGATAATATTAAATTTACGGAAGATCCGGTGCGGGGTGATTCTATTGGTAACCGGCAATTTGTATATGTGGAACATATTATGGATGGGGAGCAGCTTACCAATGGAATGGAAATCGTTGTAGCTGAGTATGGCGGTGAGGAACGCCGCTTTAGAGTATATACAAACCACGAAGCAAGTGCTAATTTGGTTGGATTTCAAATCTATGGTTTGATGGAAGAAGGAAAATATCTGGCCAGGGCAGTGGAAACGCTTCATGGGGACAAGGTAGAAGCTAGGGAGAACTTTTTGATACTTGAACAGGATTTTGATGTTACCGGCATATGCGAAAGCAATCTGGCAGCATCCGATATCATTAGAGGTTTCCAAGGTGATACTTTTGTATTGCGGTTTACGAACGATGGTTTGGAGATAGTTAAACTTTATGATCTATGCTCATCTTGGAAAGATGATGTCTGGTTCTACACAGACGCAATTTAGAGATGTGCTTT
>JAAZML010000088.1 GCA_012798835.1 Clostridium sp. | reverse complement strand
GTGGCAAATTGGATGAAAATTTATATATTCTTAGTATTCCCTGAAGATAACATGGTTGAATATACGAACTGTTTCCGTAGAACCATCTTCCCTGTTCCTTTCATCAGCATCTCTTTTAGTTGTTGAGTATACTGGAATAAGCCCAATGTCTTTACAGTATTTTACAATATGGTACGCAGCACCAAAATCCCCCTGTACAAGGACATAGTCGCCATTTTTTGCATTGTCAAATATGAATTCCTTTATTTTTTCCATTGCCTTGGAAATATCCTTTTTATCGGGGGGAATAGAACCCCAAAGCCTTTGAAGATTCTCGGGCAAACTTATGAATTCTTCTATCCCAAAACTGTTTTGTGCATCATCTCTCTGCTTCTGTGTAAGGGTATGGGAAAAGACCAAAATCATTTTCTTGGCTGTGTTTTCGCCGCTGTTTACCTTCGCATTGCTAAGTATTAATCTTTCTGTCTTTTCTATGTACTCACCCAGCTTCTCATGGAACTTATGGTGCTCCTTGGGTCCATCTCTAAAACCCGCATGATTTATGTCGTTTCTATAATTGGCACCAAGCGAATCCACTAATTCTGCAATATCTGAATTTATATATTGTCCTATCTTTTTCTCAACTTCCCTCCCTTGCTCATCTAGATTTATATTCTTTTTTTTATGTTTGCTAAGAATCACACTTTTAACAAGTTCCCTTTCTCTTACATCATATAAATCATATTCCCCTTTAATGCAAAAATGGTTAATTATATTTTCTTCAAGGAATGTATATCCCTGCTGAATAAGCCCCAATTCTTTGCACAATTTTACACTCGCATGTATATCCCAAACGGTATCCCCGGTATAAACGGATACCATGTCTGATACCCTTTTTAGTATTCTTTCAAAGGGCTTTAGATCGTCCACATTTAAATTTGAAAAATCTTTTGACTGCAGTACTCCCTTTAGCCCTAAAGCATTTTCTGAAATAGTGTTTCCCCGTGCTGTATGTAACGCTCCTGAAAAATCTTTAAGAGCATTTTTAATTTTCCTTGCAAAAGCGGCACCTTCATCTTTTCCCTTGCTGTCTTTAAGTATAGAGCCAATCGTAGATTCAACCATACCCGATATTGCCTTGCTGTCGCCTGTACTTATAAACTTTTCTACTCCCATCGTCCAATCCGTCAATTGATTAAATAATGTCAAATCATATATTGGAGTCAGCTCTTTTTTTCCCGGTTCAAACGCACCATAGTATATTCCTTTTATGTCTATGTTTTTTGTAAACCTTGCATAGTTTATAATAGACATAATAATAAAGGGTATGGATCTGAAGGAATTGGTAACATCTATGTATACTTCATCTCCCTCATCCAAAACCTTTAATATACTATCGAAATTCTCCCACATCTCACTTTCTGTTCTTCCGTCCTTAAGGCTGAATTCCTCATATTTGATATTCTTTTTTTCCAATATCTCCTTAAGACCTATACGGACTTCACTGCCGTTTTTGCGCTCTCCCGGATCCTTATCTTGATATTGTACCTCCCTGCTTTCCCAGTTTTCCTTTCTCGCGTTGTTTGTTAATCCCACACAAAGGGTTGCGTCCTTTCCTACTATTTCGCTTATGGCCTCTTGTATAAATCTCGAGGTAACCCCACCCTCTTTCCCCATGGTATTACCGTATACGTATTTTGTTTCCGCATAACGGTTCGTCCCCAAAAAGGTAATTATCTTTTTCATATTAACCCCCCCTAAACGTTTCCAATAGTTACTTTGTTCGATAAGGGGATTTCAAATTCCTTCTTGTAGCTTGTCTAGGTTTTGTTCAAAAAACGTTGCGACAGCATTTCCCAATCCTGTATAAAATAATTTGCAAGGTTAGGTCTCCTCCTTACAGCCAACGGATGGTAGGAAACAATAGATGGGCATTCCATATACGTATGCCATGTGCCCCGGAGATCTTTTACATGGGCATCGGCGTTATTAAAAATCGTTTGAACCACTGTATCCCCCAAAAGGACAATAAATACAGGTTGCATTTTTTCAATTTGGCGGGTAAGAAACGGCTTGCTAAATGCCCTTGCCCGCTCTTTATCGTAGCGTCGCAAGGGTCTGCATTTTAGTAAATAGGTCACATAGACATCATTTATATTCAGGCCGCAACGTTGTATCGCCCATTGTAATGTCTGTCTTGTCCCACACACGAATTCCTTTCCCTCTTTATCTCTCCTCTCCCCCGGATTGTCCAAAACTGTAATAATTGGGGCCGCCGGATTTCCCTCACCCCAAATTATGCGTGGGTTCTGTATATAAACTTCGCATTGTTCATAATCGACTGATTCTTCGGGTGCTTTGTGTTCGGGTAAAACTATTGGTGTAAAATCAAGGTCCATAATATCACCCCGTCCCATTAAATTTGGTCAATAACCCGTGATGTTGTCAAACATAAATGCGGGGCGGGGCAATCACCCCACCCCGCATTTATGTTTTTATATAGCTAACTTTTTGCGGGGTCATATATTTGTTTCCATGGACTCGAGCCTACAAGCATCAAATCCTTAAGCAGGATTGAGGAAGCCAAACCGTTGGTTATTCCCCATTTTCCAAACCCTGTTGCGATATACAAATCGGGAGTACCGGGCAAAAAGTTCCCCACATAGGGAATACCATCCACAGTCATACAATCTTGGGTAAACCATCTATAGCAAACATCTTCCACAGTAAATAGCTCACCTGCAAAATCAACCAGAGCTTTATAATGCGTATCCGGATCATCCATATGATCAATTTTGTGACTGTCACCTACCACCAAAATATATTCCTCGGAATCGCCATTTAAAACTCTTAAAGATCTATTAGGATATTCCGCATTAATAAACATCCCGCCAGGAAACTTTTCCTTCGCCTTTATTACAATCGCATAGGTTTTAAGCTGCGATATGCGTGCATTGTATCCACCCTTTTTGTTGTAGAAGGGGTAACGGGATGCGATTATCACTTTTTTTGCGGTAACGGTATGCCCGTTCAATGCTGTCAAAATGTATTTGCCTTCCCCATTCTGCTCCAGTTCCTCTATTTTACTTTCTTCAAAAATTAGAGCACCCTTTTTGTGGGCCTCCTCCACCAAGGGCAATAGAAATTTTCTCGGGTGAAACTGCGCCTGATTATCAAATCGCAGTCCTGCCTTAATTGGTATGGGAAGCGGTATCTCGCTTACGAACGTTGCGCTAATCCCCAGGGATTTGGCAGCTTCCGCCTCCTCTTGAATCTGCTGAACAAAGCTGTCGTCCCGGGTGTAAATAAATGCAGGCTGAATACTATAATCGCAGTTTATGTTATTTTGATCTGCAATTTTTTTTATTTCCTTTATGGCCATTTCATTTACAGTTGCATACTGCTGGGCCAATTCTCTTCCAAATTGTTTTATTAATTTTGCATAGATCAGTCCGTGCTGCGAAGTAATTTTTCCAGTCGTATACCCCGTGGTGCCTTGGGCAATCTTAAGACCCTCAAGCAAAGCAATTTTCATGCCACTTTTTAGTAGCTGGTATGTGGCTGCAATTCCTGTTATTCCACCTCCGACTATTGCGATATCCACGCTTATATCATTGTCCAGGGTGGGATAATTTGTGTTATTGCTGGAGTCTATCCAGTACGATTTTGTCGTTTTATCTGACCTGTCAATATTCATAATTTCCTCCGAATAAATGTACTTTATTTCATTTTTTACTGTTTATCCGTTTTTATACTCATTTTTCCCCATAATCATTTTATACACACTTAGCATATCCCCTTTTCCCCATTTTTACACCCAATATTTCCCTATGGATTATAGGGGTTAGTATAGAGAAGGTATATAGTCTGTAAGTATAATAGATTTTAAGAAAAATAGCAGTCAGAAAATTTTATAATAAGATATGAAAGTAATAGATGTATATCGCAAGAATATCGGTTTCATATCCCCAGCGATACAGGTATCTGGCGTGCAATGTCTATTCGCCCGGATTTTACATCGATTCGGCAGGTATAGGCATGAATATCCACGCCCATATCCTCTGCCTTTCTTAACGAATCACCGAATTTCCTATCGGTGGTGTCGTTAGGCTTTAGAATATCCGCATCATCCCTTTGTATTATGAAAACAACCCCCGCCCCCTTTCCCTCCAGCTTTATGCGGATCAATTCTTCAATATGCCTGGTTCCCCTCACCGTTGGAGCATCAGGAAATAGTGCTTGCCTGCCTTCTACAAGAGTAACGCCCTTTACTTCAATGTAATATTCCTTGTTATCTTTAAAAAGTCCAAAATCAAGACGGCTGTTTGAAATTGTTACCTCCCTGCGTACCTCGTCGTAATCCCCGTAAATATCAATCTCCTTTTGCAAAAGGGCTTCATGCATAATCTTATTGGGTACATTGGCGGAGTCAATCGAAACCCACACATCCCCTTTTCTTACCAACAGCAATCCATATCGGGTTTTGCGTTCCGGTTTATCAAAACCGCCCACCATGACCTCAGCCCCCTCTAAAAGCAGTTCTTTTAACCTTCCCGTATTGGGTACATGGGTCAGCTGCTCTACCCCCTCGACCTCAACAAGTGCTTCGAAGCGATTCAAACGTTTTATAAAACGGGCATTATAAAGTTTCTGCTCAATTTTCATATTCATTTTCCCTTCCAATAATGCATAATATATGCCATGATCATGTAATGGATTATGTTCCGAGCTCAAGATCCCAAAAGGGTTCTTTAATCTGTTTTTTGGGAATCCCCTTATTTCTATTACCAAGCCTTTGACTTATAACTTCGCCCCATGACCTGCCCTAATAGCGGTGTTTTAAACCTAGGTGGGGCAGCGCCCGGAGGTAGAATCCCCCATTTGTGCCCCACGAAAGTCCTTAACTTTATATGGCCTTTGTTTGTGATTTTATAACTTCGTACCCTAGTTTATTTATTGCATTTTCGATATCCTTTATAGATGTTTTTTCATCATCATAGTTTACCTTTACTTTGCTTGAATTAAACGATACCGTTAAACTTTCTTTATCCACCCCCTCTAGAGCTTTTACACTGTTTTGTATTTTTTGCATACATGATGGACAAGCCAATGTCTCCAATTGAATTGTTGCTTTTTGCATTCTTATCACTCCTTTGGTTTGTATTAATTATATTATGATTATCTTGCGGGTATTTAAACCGCATTTGCTTATGTAAAGCCTTTCTAAAATTGTACTGATTAATCTACAACAATAAACCCATCACTGCTGCTTTCTAAATTTATATCTAAGAAGCCTCATACCATTTAAAATCACCACTAATATACTTGCTTCATGTGCCAACATACCAATGGACATATTCATCCATTCGCTAAAAAATACACCAGCAAGCAGTATTAGCACCACACCTATGGCAATAACAATATTTTGAAGCATGTTCCTAGTTATTGCTTTGGTTAAAGCCCGTGCATAGGGCAAACGACTAAAATCTGAATTCATCAAAACAATATCGGAGGTCTCAATTGCTACATCTGCCCCGCTTCCCATAGCAATCCCTACATGGGCTATCGCTAATGAGGGGCTATCGTTTACTCCATCCCCAACAAATGCAACAATTTGACCTTTAGATTGCATTTTTTTAATATAGGCTGATTTATCTTCTGGCAACATATTACCGTATGCTTCCGTAAGCCCTAACTCTTGTGCCACCATATCAACCGTACCCTGGTTATCACCTGAAAGGACTACTAAATTTTTGATACCGACTTTTTTTAACCTCAATAAATTTTCTTTTACACCTAAACGAATTTGGTCACGGATACCAATAAGTGCTTTCAGCTGTCCGTTAATCGATGTTAGAACAAGCGAGTTTCCCTTTCTTTCAAATTTGCCAATATCGGTGCGTACCTTTTCACCCAAATAGATACCTTCTCGCTTCATCAGTGCTACATTGCCAACCGCAACCTTGCTACCCTTTACATTGGCTATAATCCCTTCTCCCTTTACAACATCGGTTTCCTCCACTTTGTATGTCTTTATATCACCAATATATTCTATAATTGCTTTTGCCAGCGGATGATCCGATTCCTTTTCGACGCTTGCTAAATAGGCTAATATTTCATCCTTATCGGCAGAATAAAACTCATCATCAGCAACCTTGGGGTTTCCCACTGTTAAGGTACCTGTTTTATCAAATACCACCGTATCGGCATTACTAAAATCACTTATGACTTCACTTCCTTTAAAAAGAACACCCTGACGTGCACCATTGCCAATACCTGCAACAGATGAGACAGGTACACCGATGACTAACGCCCCTGGGCATCCTAATACCAGTATTGTAATCGCAAGCTCGGTATCCCTAGAAATAATGTATACAATAAACGCAAAAGCTAAAACTGCCGGTGTGTAATATTTTGAGAATTTGTCAATAAAGCGTTCTGCCTGTGATTTAGAATCCTGCGCTTCCTCAACTAATTCTATAATTTTACCGAAGGTGGTATCCTCGCCTACACGATTGGCAATAATTTGAACGGTCCCGTTTTCTACTATCGTGCCTGCATATACCTCCGAATCCGCTTTTTTACTCACCGGAATTGCCTCACCCGTGATACTTGCTTCATTTATATGCCCTTCTCCTGTTATTACCATACCATCAACTGGGACTTTTGCACCTGTTTTGACAAGCAGAATATCCCCCACATCTACACTATCTATCTCTACTTCTTTGAATTCCCCATTTGCCATCTGTTTTAGCGCACTTTCTGGTGCCATTTTGATCAGTTCCTTAATTGCGGAGCGTGTTTTATTGAGGGTTCTCTGCTCAAGATAGGCCCCAAATAAAAATAGAAATGTAACAATAGCCGACTCTTCAAAATTTTTAATTATGAAAGCCCCGATAACTGCGATAGTAACCAAAACATCAATGCTAATAACCTTTACTCTAAGCGATTGGTATGCCTGGATTAGAATAGGTGCAACCCCGAGGATAGAGGCTATCACCAATGCTATTACAGCAATTCCCTCATTTTTAAAGCCTAGTTTACTAACAAAAGCAGCTATTGTTAAAATTGCGTTTATCGCCATTATATGATTTTTTCTTTTTAAGATAAATCTTTGCATGATATACCCCCTCCCACTTTGCTCCTATCAATATAATCCTGCTACGTTTTTCCCGCACCTTGGCCTTATATTTTAAATCTTATCTAGAAAACCAAAGATTAAACCGCTCCAGGGTTAGTCAGATCCCCTATTGTTTATACCAACAATAGACCATTTTAACTCAAAAATTTAATTGTTTCGCTTACAAAGTAGAAACAATGATTAACTTTGCTGCTTTTTAAGCAATTTATTTGAAACATTGCACCTTTTACTTCCTTTATATTATCCCCAGACAGTTCTACCTAATATGCATCCAGACCATACTTTGGGGTCTACATTAAAGCAATTAGCCAAATCCTGCGGAAAACATCGGTTCCTGATTCGCAAATCCGAGTATCTTAGGCATATTTGCTTATCGAAGCTTTTTGCAGCATATATATTTTGAATATATTTAAATTAATTTAAATATAATTAAAGGATCTTGATAATTTATAGCGAATTACATTATGGTGTTCATTGTTTGCAGCATAAAAACCATCGCATCCAGACATACATATGAATTGAATTTATATGCAATTGTTGTTTTGCATATTTTTCAGCATTTGTTCTACAATGTATTTTGATGTTGCAATATGTATATTGTTTTAGGTATTGCAAATCTGCAAACTATGGGGAAGTTCGGAGGTAAAACTATCAAAATTTTATTATGGGGGTAAGGTATGGTTAAAAAAAAGAATATAGGTATGGCTATTTTACTTTCAGTCTTTACTTGCGGGATTTATTCACTTTATTGGTTTTTCTCATTGGTAGAGAACACCAATGAGTTAAGCGGTGAAGTTGAACCCTCCGGTGGAATGGTTGTTCTTTTGAGTATTGTTACTTGCGGTATTTATATGCATATTTGGTTTTATAATGTAGGTGGGAAATTAACTACAATACAAGAAAGATCAGGTCTTCCCGTTAAGGATAACTCGATTCTTTATCTATTGCTAAGCATCTTTGGAATGGGGATTGTGAGCTTTGCCCTAATCCAATCTGAAATAAATAAGCTTGCAGTAGATAGTAATGAAATATAGTAAAAATACGCCACTTGTTTTTATCCTAATATTATTGTTGTCTATTTGGATCTTTTTAAAAGATCCCGCAACGGTTTCAATTTTTCCATGCGTATTCAATAAAATAACAGGGCTCTATTGTCCGGGATGCGGGATTACTAGAGCCCTTCATTGTCTTTTTCATTTTAGGTTTTACCAGGCTTTTAGATATAATGCTTTGATTATTATATTTCCTCCCTTCTTTTTACTTTATTTATTTTTACGTTATAAAAAGAAATATATTTTTACACAGTTGGTTGTTTATACGATGCTCACCCTCGCTATCTGTTATGGTATCGCAAGAAATATACCAGCCCTTAGTTATTTAAAACCAACTCCCCTTCAATAGCATGTAGATTTTTATCCTTCTATTTCCATGCAGCTTTAAGCTTTTCCGCCCCCCGCTGCCCCAAAATATAAAGAGATAAAGGTAATGATTCAAATTAATGATTTCATTATCTCTACAAGTTCTTTATCTGTTTGCCTATATCTTTCAAGGCTTTTTTCCTTATCAACAACTCCGTCTTCCTGTACAAAATCAGCTTCAGCTTCGATTACAACTAATACATCATTCTTTGCATATACGAGTTTACTCACATAGGGCACCTTCGCATGCACATTGGCCGGCTTGGGAAAATTGCTTATAAAAATCCCATCATTTGATATACTGGTGTTTTTCATATGCTCGAGTGCATCTGTTCTGAAATACTGATCTGCGAAATAAAAAACGCTAAATCTATTTCGGAATTCCAATGTATCTTTGTTGAAATAGTAATAAGCAGTTTGATAAGCAATGACACTTTTAGTGGCATTATCTACCAACACATATTGTTTTACCGTATAATCGCCGTCTGGGAGATCGGGGTTTTTTACGGAAGTTTGCAAAGCCGATTCTACATCATTTTTCGTATATTTACGTTCTTCCCAACGCACCCCATTGTTTTTGGTACCCGGATTAATATTGACCAATTCTATTAGCCTATTATTAAAGAAAAATCCGTAGGGTATTTTCCCCGAGGATGCTTGTCTTATAAGCTCTGATGCATCAACATCGTGGTAAACTGCGCTACCCTGTTGTAAAGTATCTGATTTATCCCGGTGCAGTTCAGGCTCTGCCGTTGTATTTGGTATATTTGAACTAATTCTATTTGGTGTTGTATTCCATATATTAATACGCAAATAAACTCCTGCAACGAAAAATAGTATTGCTGTAACACATGCAGCCGTAAAGATGTATTTCCTTAAATTGTTTGTATCAGCATGTTGACGGGTGTGGGCTTGGGTTAACCGATACATGATTCGCCCATGTAAAGTTTCATCAACAGACAATTTGTCCATATAATCCTTGTAATTTTTCATTTTAGCTCCTCCTTTAGGAATGATTTAAGTTTTTGTCGGGCACGAGTCAGTTGACTTCTTACTGTAGAATTCCTTTGCCCAGTCAACCCAGAAATATCCTTAATGGAATAACCTTCATAATAATATAAATGAATGACTGTTCTATATTTGCGTGGTAATTCCATAATCTGTTCCATTAATTCATGTTGCTCGGGCTCCGAAGCCGGGTAAGAGTCGAGAAGCGGAACTATTCGCCTATGCCAGGGAGATCGTAAGCGGCTTTTGCAAAGATTTATTGTTACTCTTATAAGCCAAGCCTTCTCATGTTCCCCTGATTCAAACTCAGGAGCTTTCTCATAGGCACGTAAAAACGCCTCTTGCACTATGTCATCGGCATCGGATATGTTTCCCGTAATAGAAAGTGCGATACGGTATAGTCTGTTCTCGTGCCTTACTACAACCATCTCAAAGTCCTTCGGCCGATAGGACTTGTATGCCATTTGCTTCACCCCTTTCAACCTGTATACGCTTTAGACGGTAAAAAGGCTGCAAAGTTTTCTAAAAAAAAACAGACCAGCGGTCTTGTTACAGGGAAATAAACATGTTTTAAAAAAGCCCTGTCTATAGACATGAATACCCCCACACAAACTAGTAATGTGGTATTTGCGTGTGCGGATATTGTGTTGCAATTCGGTTTTCTGGATTCACATCTACAGTATATAATACAAGTACAAAAAACCATTCAAGGGGCTTCATCAGAAAGTAAATTATATCAGCCAGATATTTAGAATGGATATGCTTTGATATTGGATATCCTGTGCTATCGTAAATAGTTCTAACTATTTTGTGAAATGCAGGCACCCTCTCTTCCAATACTTGTTCAAAAGCATTAGCAATACAAAGTTGCCTATTTACTAGGATACGATGTCCACGGCGCACCCCGGTTCTGATCGGTTTTACAACTCTTTTATGACCACCCGCTGCTACGGTACATAGATAGTGACCATCATATTCTAAATTTGGGGGAGCAATTCTTTGCGACATTGTCCAATCTGCAGTCTCAGTCCAAGCTTTAATTATGCTATTTGGTTCTTGCCCAAATAAGAATAAGAGTGCAATTATAATACCAAGTAGTGGTATTACTAGGATAAGAGCTACCCAGGGAAGATTTGTAGCCCTGTTTAGTATATTTGATAATTTCCTACGCTTCATCGCAACTATCTCATTTTGTAAAATAATGTTTTTCTGATAAACCAATATGCAGACAGCCCTAAGAAATATAATTATACAGTTTGCAGGCAAAAGAACCAAGAAAATATCCCTAATCGTCTGAATACACCATAACAAACATATACCCATCCCTAAATATAAAGCAGCAATCCCCAGAGCCGATACTATCGGTGATTGTCTGGAAATCGGGATAAATCTTATTAAAATGTATCCTGTAACGGCGATTAATGAAATAATGCATATTGTCAAAAGGGTGTTTGGTGAAATTATACTATGTCGTTGAAAAACATATAGCGGAACATCCCAGTTTTCAAAAACTATATCCTGTAATCTGCAGTAAATAAATAAATATACACTGCCTACACACATAGAAATTACTTCTATCGCTTTATAAAAAACCTTTTCTCTCTTCTTAACCAGATACCAAATTAATGAAAAAACGTTCCATGCTGTCAGTAAAAACGGAATGGCTAGAATAATTAAGCCGATCGCCGTAAATAAGATATCTTCCATTAAAAGCTCCCCCAATTTCTGTTATGCTAGCTTATTTTTGTGTATAATCGTAATTATTGCAGGAATACCTCTGCTATATTATAATGGAAATTTTATGTGTTATCAACCATGGCTTTGTGCAAGTTTAGTAAGGTGGCAGGGACATATCCTCGTTTCTGCTCAGCCTATCAACTTTTCTCAATATCTCGGGAATTCTGCCGCCGCCCCTCAGCCCCCTTATCAATTCTGCCGCACTGTTTTGGTCGATACCGATACTGCTTACATATAAAGGTTTACTGCTTTTCCCGCGATATACTTTGGTGTAATCGCCACACCCTCTAAAAAACGTTTTTGCAACGCCTATGACGGGTATTTTCCGGCCCAATGCTTCAAAAAAATATGCACCAAGACCCTTTTTAGAGCCATCCAAAAAAACAAACCCATCCACTATAATTAAATCAATATTTTCTTTTATACCTTTATAAACCCCAAGAAGGCAAGGCAGCTCCCTTTTGTAGAATGCCCCCGATATGTATTGCGAAGCTGCCCCCATCATCTTACAGTATTTTGAAACAATTCGTTCCGATGGTACGATTTCAAATACTATGCCGGATGCCCTAGTATAATCCTTATAGTAGTAAACATCAAAGCATGCAATTTTAGCGTTCTTCATTTATATCCGCTCCCGTTTTTCCGTACCAACGCTATAGTGAAGCCCTGCATAAGCGAACACAATTAAGGCGTCCGCATTTGCAAAGACGAAGGCCGGCTCTTTTGCGGCGTCCTAATCTATGTATATGTTTTAAAACACCAAAGATCGCCGCAAAATATTTATTGTAAAATATGTGATATTTACCCGCCGTAACACATCCCCTCTATCCTTATATCTCCATGGCCGTCCCAATAAATATAGGCATATTTGTCTTGCAGTCTATAATCATATACAAGAAGGGACGATCAAGATGCACAACTTTAACCGGTTCCGGATCCACCAAGGCGGCATT
>JAAZML010000143.1 GCA_012798835.1 Clostridium sp. | reverse complement strand
TGGTGATGTTATTGTACCAAAAGCAGAAAAGCGTTATATTCCTACCCAGCTTGTGGGTTTTGTCTCACCAGAAATCAACACATATTCCCTCGAAAGCACCATCGCTGAAAAATTTGATGCCATTCTAGAGAGGATGGAACTAAGTAGCCGGATGAAAGATTATTAGTGAAATTATTAATATTCCCAGTGGTAATAATTATATTTCCTTTGAAATTGATGGAATAGAAGAGATTACACCCCAGAGGAAATATAAGGGTGTTAGTGCTAAACTCATTGGAAAAACAAAGAACACAAAAACGCCTTTTGTTATAGATTTTGGTGTTGGTGATGTTATTGTACCAAAAGCAAAAAAGTGTAACATTCCTACCCAGCTTGATGGTTTTGTCTCACCAGAAATCAACACATATTCTCTCGAAAGTACCATCGCTGAAAAATTTGATGCTATTATAGAGAGGATGGAGCTAAGTAGCCGGATATAAGCTTCGACGAGGTTATAACTTTATTTCACGCCTTCCTTGGGGATGTTTGGAATACTATCCTCAATGAAGATGAATGATTCAAAAAATGGAGTTGCCAAAGTTTGACTTGGTGTAGGAATGATTAAAGAATACTCATATAAGACAAAAGTGGATTTTTTGAAGATCTATTTCATTATAGGACATAGCCAACAACCCTAAAAGTAGAATCTAAGAAATTGAAAACTGTTCTACGATACAGGGTTAAGTTAATAATATAAGCCAAGCATCATCTCCTATATAAATACGCAAAGATAAATATGCTGCCCCTACTTGACACATACTTAACACACGCGTGTTTTGAAAGTGCGTTAGATAGTGTGTTAAAATTTACTTAGAGCTCTCCTTTAATCCTCTAAGATGCAGGCTTTTGTTTTTGCTTTTCTGTTAGAGATTTTGATTTAGGAATCTGTTCATCATGGTTATAATCCTTTTTGCACCAACCAATAGGGGCACTGAATTTATCTGGGTCGATGTCCCTCTCTTTAAGATATTTAATTACATCGGTCACCTTAATTTTTAAATTTATCAACGGCAGGTGGCTCCCGAATTTGCTATAATAAAGACAAAAGTGCCTCTAGTTCTTTCCAAAAGTTTTTGGATAATGTGTTTTGCAATGCATCGTAAGAGCCCCAGTTCTTTCCTGGTTCTCCCTAATTCCCAAAAACGGGTCCTTTTTTGGTCAAAAATCATAGTTTTCAGACCCATTCAAGTCTAAGGATTTAGATCGTTTTTCTCGTTTAAAAATATCTTTAAGGCTTGAAATATAGGGATTTTAACTTGCTTTGAAATCCAGCCAAAGCTGCCAAAGTGGTCGGAGGGGACTTATCTTGAAAACCCGTATCGGTTTGCGACGACCGTGGGTTCGAATCCCATTCTCCCAGCCAGAATTTAAAGGTTTTACCCTAAAACAGTACATTAGCCAGAACCCTGTTTTACCAGAACCGGAGCCTTCTATCACTAGAACATTTTTATTTCTGGCAGATCCGGGATCCTCAGACCTGTTATTCGTGGTAAGGTAGCAGATGTTAAATGGAAGTTTATTTCGGACGGTATTTCGTAGCCTATAATTTCGTAGATGACCCCAAAGAATGAGACAAATTGTTCATATATTCTACTGATACAATCAATATACAATAGCTTCGTATGAGTAAACAATGGTTTTAAGATTAAATTTTTGATTTTCTTGAAGGATTTTCCCCAAGTGTGTAGAACAATGTTATATAATATATCCTATTTTGGTTTTTTAATTCTTATATTATAGACTATAAAAGGGTTAGATGTGAGATATAGATCCACGTGGATATTACATGTACTTAGCATAAAGTAACCATTATCCTTTGTAACGAAAAATGGTATCCATGCTAGCGATTTCATATTTAATATTTAAAAGGGGGATGTAAATTGTCGACCGTCAAAATTATAAAAGCCATTTACTCAATTAATACTCCTATGTTCCTGGGCACGGCATGTATAAAAGAGGCCGAACTTAGGCCACCTTCGGTTATAGGTATCCTGAGGTTTTGGTTTCGCGCCCTCGCACTGGGGGAGCTGGGTGGAGATAAAAGAGGGGTCTTTGAATACGAATCCATTTTATTTGGTACAGCAGGGACCGGTGATGAAAGCGGGGGGAGAAAAGCCCTATATTCTCTAAAGATAAAAAAGAATAATCTTTGTCCAAAGAAAGAATTGAATTTTAGAAACAAGCATGGTTTGACCTATCTTGCTTATGGCTTAAATAAATACAACAAAAAGGAAAAAATATTTTTCCCAACCCGGAATTTTTTACCTCAAAACAACAATATTGAGATTATTCTCATTGAAAACAGATCAATTAAAGCAAATTTAGATTCTGAAAAAGTGAAAAAGGCTCATGAACTTTTAATTAAAACACTAAAACTTATGGGTTTTATTGGGGGGCTTGGTTCCCGAACCAGAAGGGGATTTGGTTCGCTTACTTTGATAAAACTAGAGGAAGACGGCAAAATGATTACTACATCCGGCGTGGGCAAAACAGCTTTAGAATATAAAAAAGAACTAAAGGAGCTCCTATCAAAATCTCTTTCCTTTAATAAAAATTATAGTGAAATTGAATACACGGCCATTAGCCAAAACACCAAAATTCACATAACAAACCAAAAGACCGATCCTTTGGATGTAATAAATGAAATAGGGGAAGAAATGATTAGGTATAGAAGTTATGGCAGGAATGGAAAGATTCTAAACAAAGAAGGCTCAAGGAAAATATTTAAAGACGATCATGATCTAATTTATAATTTTGTTAAGGGAACTAATATAAATGAACATCCCAGAAGGGTAGTATTTGGATTGCCACATAACTACAGATTGGGGGGGGGACAGAACATTAACATAAACAGTAAAAACAGAAGAGCAAGTCCCTTATTCATTCACATTCACAAACTTAAAAACAGCAAATACATAGGGGTACTGGTGCTAATCCCGTGCAAGTTTTTAAAAAATGGCGATAAGATCACACTAAGGGGGAGGAACAGGAAAGGTAGATCCTTTAGTGAAAAGGCTTCTTACAAAATAATAGAAGATTTTTTAAATGAAAGCTATGACAATAAAATTTGATAGTGAATGGGGGGGTAGACCTATGAAAGATAAATTAATTCTTTCCTTTTCTATAGGGCCTGTCCAGGGTTTTATAGCGCAGGCAAGAAAGACAAAGGATTCATTATCTGGGAGTAGGATATTATCGGATTTGACAGATGCAGCACTTGAAAGGCTGAATGATTGCCAAATTGTACTTCCGGATAAATCAATTGATTCAAAACCCAACAGATTTGTTGCTATTATAGAGAAAGAAAATGCAAAGGCCTTTATAGACGAAATCGAGTTTTATGTAAGAGAGGAGTTTTTACAAATTGCTCTTAAAACGTACAAGGATGTATTTAGGGACACTAATTACCCGAAGGGTTTTAAAGAGCAGATAGAAAATTTTTTAAGCATTTATTGGGCCGCTTTGGATTATGATGAAAACAACTATAGCTTCATTTACAATGAATTGGATTCCCTTGTAGGATCTATTAAAAACGCCAGAATCTTTAGCCAGATAAACTATAATAGCGAACCGGGGGAAGCAGGCAAAAAATGCAATATATGCGGCGAGAGAAATAACATTTTTGGGAAGAGAAACGGATCGAATATATTGAGAATCGTGGATGATTGCCACATTGGAGAAAATGAGGGGCTTTGCGCAGTGTGTTTTACAAAAAGGTATTACAAAAAAAGTAAAACAGAAAGCTTCCCCTCTACATCGCATATTTCTTTACTAAACATATTGAAAAGGAGAGCTACAGAGAATGGAAATTTAAATGACAAGGCTTGCAAAAACTGTGACACAATTTGGGATTATATCAAGTGTAAAAGCGAAAATAAAGACTTTACCTTCGTAGCGGAGCTATTATATGAAGAAAATATCAATGTGGGTTACATAACGGAAAATGGAATAGAAAGGGAAGGCTTTTTGTGTAATGAAGAGCAGAACTTAAAAGACATAAAGAACATACGGGAGATGGTGAAAAATGAAGCCCATGGCACAGGCTTAAATCTTCCAAAGTACTACGGTATTATATCCTTTGATGGCGATGATATGGGGAAATGGTTTTCAGGGGAGAGGATTGATGAATCTAAAATCAGCCTTCTAGATTTTCACAAAAAACTTACCCTTTCCCTCGGTGAATTTGCAAAAGAAGCTCAAAACAAAGTAGTCGAACCCAAGGGGAAAATAATATATGCCGGGGGCGAGGATTTTCTGGCTTTTTTAAATCTCGAATACCTGTTTTCTGTTATGGGGGATTTGAGGGAGCGTTTTGACAGTATGATTAATCAGCCTTTGAAGAAGTACTATAAAGATCCGGGTTTAAATATATCTTTCTCAGCGGGTATATGTATAAGCCACTATAAAACAACTCTGTCTAATTCAATCGTTGAGGCGGAAAAGGCCCAAAAAAGAGCTAAGGATATAGACGGAAAGAATGCTTTTTCCATATCCCTTATGAAAAGATCCGGTGAAATAGAACTGACCTCCTATAAATGGCAGGAAAATGGAGAAATAGGTTTAACAATTGTAAAGGATTGTGAGTTAGTTTTAGATAATATAAAAAATGGATATTTTTCCACCGGTTTTATTTACAACATTGGGAAGGTTACAGAACTGTTACCGGATGAATTTAATATCCTGCGTACCCGGGACTTGGAAGCCAAAGAAAAGATTGATGAAATAATGCAGGTAGAAATCTCAAGGCTTTTAAATAGAGCCAGAGACAGAGACAAGGTAGAGAAGGACGGGAAGAGCGAAGCGGAAGTGACCAAAGAAATGGAAGAAACCGTTTTGAGTATGTATAAAAAAAGTACGGGCGAAGTTAGCACAGGAGTGATAAACAATAACAAGACAAACTTTTTAAATCTTTTATATATATTAGAATTTATAAAAAGGGAGATTTATTATGATAATTGAGATAAAAGCCTTTGATACCCTGTTTTTTAGGGACGGAAAACCTTTTTCTATGGGGGAAAATCATTGGACGGACAGCATATTTCCCCCTAATATATCAACTATTTATGGGGGATTAAGATCCGCATATTTTCATGAAAATCCGGGTGCTTTTAAAGATTTAAAGCGAAGGAAGCTATTAAACACCCGGGAGGATCCAACCAAAAAACTTGTTATAAAGAGGGTGTTTTATAGGATTATAGCTGGAGCTAACAGCGGTTATTATTATCCCATGCCTTTGGATTTAGTAAAACCCAAAGAATTAAGCAAAAAGGAGAAAGAAGAAAAGGCGTACAAAGCAATTGCTTTAAAATCTAAAAAAAATAATTATCTAACCAGCTCTTCCCTAGATTGTCTTTTATACGCACAGGAACAAATAGAAACCATAGGAAATGGTCTTATTTACAATTTGCAGCTGGGGGAATATATAAGGAATAAGAAAAAGGAATTTGAAATATATCTTATGTCCGATTACATAATAGATGAGCCAAAGGTCGGTATAGGCCTAAACAATAAGACCGGGACTTCCGATGATAAAAAACTTTATAGGATAGATTTAAAAAGGCCGAAGAATCTAGTTATTATGGTCGAATTCGAAGGAATAAAGCTTAAAAGTGAAGGGATAATGAGACTTGGCGGTGAGGGGAAATATGTTAGTTATGAAGAGGTTGAAGAAAACTTTGCTCTAAGGCTCCCAAAAGCTCCTGAGATGGACAAATATTTTAAATTCACCCTTATAACTCCCGCTTTATTTTTGAAGAATTCTTTTCCCATAGACGAGGATTTGTCGCCGGGGGGGGATAAGCCTTCCTATATCATAGAAAACAAAAGATTCAAAATTAAGTTGAAGGCTGCGGCAATAGGAAAACATTTATCGATAGGGGGGTTTGATATTGCTAAAAGAAGACCGAAGCCGATGTTAAAGGCTGTACCCCCTGGAACCACCTATTTTTTTGAAATATTAGAGGGGGACACAAAAGATATAATAGATTTTTATAATTGGAAAACTATATCCCATATAAAGGCCGAAGAGGGTTATGGGATTGGGTTTATATCAAAATGGGAGGGATATTAAATGAGTAATAATTTGCGAAGGGTCATAACAACTGTAGGCACATCTTTTCTCAGCAACTATAAGAGGATGGTGAAGGACACTGGGGATAGCAAGAACTCGGTAAACCCCGAATACTTGGATGGAGTTGAAGGGGAAGCTTACTGCAATTATAAGGAAGACGGAGAAAAATACGAGGAATTACGGGAGGGGCTAGAAAAGGATTTTATAAAAAACTATAAAAGGAATGAGGAAAACAAATGGGAGAAAGAGGAAGGCCATAAAAATGTGGAATGCTGTGCGGAAATTAAAAGCCTAAAAAGTTTCTATGATGATGAAAAAAAGAAAAATTCTGACCTAAAGCTGGTCGTAAACCTGGTTGCAACTAAAACTGTAGCTAGTCATCTTTGTGCCGATATTATAAAGGAGGCACTACCTACATTTATAGATAATGTAGAGGTTGAGGCAATCGAGTTGGTTGAAGGAATGGATCCTAATGATTCCAAAAAATTTAGCGAAAAAGGGGTCAACAGTTTATTTAAAGTATTGGAGAAGATTACAAATAAAAGGGAAGAGAAATGTGGGAAAGGAGTAAGGGGGAATACGAGAATCGGCTCGGAGAATACTTTTGTAAATATTTCAGGGGGTTATAAGGTCTTAATACCCTATCTTACAATATTTACACAATTATGCGGAATAAAATCCATCTATTCTTATGAGAATACAAATACTGTAATCACCATACCCAGCCTTCCCGTGCAGGTAGACTGGGCCTTCGCGGAGGCATATTATCCGTTCTTGGGTAGTCCTAATGCTTTTGGCAATTCGAAACCTTTAAAAACACTAAAAGACAAGAAGCTTGTAAGAGGCGATGGGAAAAGCAGGACACCCCTAGGGGAATTTTTTAATAATGTAGTTGAAAAGGAACTTCATGTATCAAAAACAGTAATGGGGTATTTTTTTGAATATAAGCTCTATGAATACTATATAGACAATCCATATAAAGAAAGGTACAAGTATGTAAGGCACGGTATTGAGGTAATGAAAAATGGAAGTAGTATAGGGAAAATAAGCTCTATGGGAGATATAATTTGTGAACTTGATTTACTTTTAAGCTCCAAAAAGGGGAAGCTGGAAGAGATAACAGATTACATAGTCGTGGAGGTAAAATCCATAAGACAGCTTGATAAAAAACACGGTAGGCTGAAAAAATTGATAAAACAGGTGGAAAAGCAAAAAAAGGCATTAGGGAGCAAAAATGCAACCCTATCGACCCTACCCACAGAATACCACCTATGCATATATACACCAAATAAAAGAGAATTTAATAGCTCCAGTAATAGGTTAAAAAAAGCTTTAGAGAGTATTAAGGAAGTTGTTGAAAGCGATAATCAAATATCCTTTAAAGCCTTTATTATGCTGGCAAACTATCAAATAGAAAATAGCAAAAGACGTGATTTGGCACGTGGTTATTCTAATGAAAATCCGTATCAACAGCTTATGAAGGATAAGTTATCCAAGGATAGTAAAGGGAACAAAGATATAAATATAAAAGAAATTATACTGTAGGGGGAATAAAGATGTCAAATAAGATGGTACCATTATTTTTACTCTGCGAATCACCACTTCATGTAGGGATAGGTTCCGATGTGGGGATTGTGGATATGCCAATTCAAAGGGAAAGACATACAAATTGGCCAAAGATAGAGGCTTCAGGGATCAAGGGAAGCATACGAGAATCCTTTGAAAGAAAATATGGCGGCGAAGATAATAAGATAATAGATATTAATCTTGCTTTTGGTTATGATGCAAACGGATTAGACGATAAGATAAAGGCAAAAATTAAAAATAGGGAATATGCCGGAGCTCTGGGTTTTACTGATGCAAGGATATTGCTTTTTCCGGTTAAGTCCATGAAAGGGATATTTGTCTGGATAACTTGCCCAGCACTTCTTGGAAGGTTTTTCAAAGATTTAAAAATAGCCGGCGTAACAGATTTCGATCCTAATTTTCTGAGGATGGAAAAAGATTGTTTAAGTCCCGGTGCCGGTTGTAAAATTGAATATGAAAAAGGGTTCAAAGTCATACTGGAGGAATTCACATTGCATGGTTTAGGGGCTAAAGAATCATGCTCAAAGCTTGGCGAATGGCTGTCAAAGAACATCTTGCCTAAGGATGAAGTTTACAGTTCCCTCGAAGAAAAGATGAAAAAGGATGTAATAATTTTGTCCGATGATATGTTCGGGGAATTTGTATCCCATTCCACCGAAGTAATAACCAGAACAAAGATCGACAATAAAACCGGCACGGTAAAAGGGGCGGCACTATTTACGGAAGAGTACCTGCCCGCGGAAACAATTATGTACACCTTTGCCATAGCATCTCCCTTATTTGGCATAGCGGAAAAGGGGGAAAGTGGCAACAGTGTCTTTAAATCCGGGGATTCCGCTGAAGTGATAAAATTTTTTAAAGAAGGATTAAATCCGGTAATACAAATCGGGGGTAATGCTACCATAGGAAAAGGTATTGTTTCAACCAGATTGTTGGAGGAGGTGTAGTATGGCTTCTTTAATAAAAGGAATCGAAGAAGGAAGGGCAGTTTATGCCTATAATCATGTAGTAAGGCTAAAGGACAACAGTGAAGCAAAAAAATACAAATCCTATGTAAAGAGAATACCCATAATGATAAAAAGAAACGGCCTTGGACCCGCTATAGCTTTTATATACTCGAAGGGCAATGTGGGTATGGGAAAAAAAGATAGTGATAATGCCTATAAAATTATTTATGGGGATATAAGAGAATTTCTGGTGAAGAAAAAACTATTGGATCCAGAAAAAGAATTGATCGAGAAAATCGTTGAGGTTGACACCACGGAGTATAGGGAGCTTACCCATGAAATATTAGCTTTATTCACTTGGCTTCGCAGATTTGTTGATGGAATGATAGAGGGCGATTAAATGAATAGAAGAAAAAACGGGAGCATAAAAAACTGGAATGCAGAAAGACAAACCGGCTGGATTAAGGTAGATAATTTTAAATACGATGCAAGAATCACTCTGGACAATGTTATCGGAGAAATTGATCCTGGGAAGATAAAGCCGGGAAACGAAGTCTGTTTCGAATTAGAACCAACTTTAGATAAATACATTGCGAAAAAAATAAGGTTTATAAAGGATGTGAACAGATTGCAAGAGGGAAGGAATGGAAGACGTTGTACAAATACGGATTCTAGGGAGCATAATTCACGAAATTCTTCTGACGATAAGGGGGCAGAAGTGTGTTTTATTCCGAGGGATACTAAAAGGCTATTGGAACATGATGGGGATATTTGTGAAAATCTAAATTTATTCTTCAATAAACTTATCTACTACGAAAACGATAAAGGAAGCAAAAATAATGAAAGCAATAAAAAGATATCCTTAGGCGCCTGTATGAGGAAATATGAAAGGAAAAAGAAGAATGTCTGGAGAAAAATTTTTGAGCATACCAGCAATCTTTATTTGAAGCGACAAGAAAGGATTTTAGAGGAATATACGAAATACGGATATGAAATACACAAAAGGCAGTTTACTCTAGACTGGAGATTGGCCATTGGTCTTGGGCAGGCATCGGTATACGAAACATCCATAAACCTGCATCATATCTATGGGATACCCTTTATACCCGCTTCCTCCTTCAAAGGAACAATCAGATCTTGGGTAATAAGCAATTATTTTGAGGGGGATGAAATAGGGGCTCTATCAGATAGCTTTTTTGCCTTTGTGTTTGGTTCCGATAAATCGAATAAGGCAGGGGAGGAAAGAAGGGATCAAAGGGGGGGAGTGGTGTTTTTTGATGTATATCCATCCGAGTTTCCGCAGATTTCTATGGACATTATGAATACCCATTATACCGAATATTATCAAAATGGGATGGACTCCCCTCCAGGGGATTATTCTAATCCGGATATAGTTAATTTTTTGACTGTAAAAAACATCGGTTTTTACTTTGCGGTAGGGGTTCTCCAAACATACCCTAATTTTCATAAAAACCAGACAACCTTTGAGGGACAGGCAAAAACAGTAATTGATGGCTGGATAGGGGAGGCACTCAATTACCAAGGGATAGGGGCTAAAACTTCGGCGGGTTATGGGTATTTTTCTGCAAAATAATGGCCTCTGAACGTTGGGTGGCGCCACAAACGTTACCCAACGTCAACTGATCAAGAAGACGCTTGGAAATATCTTCGTACCTATTTTGTATAGATTGTGCAAAATAATTTTATGTATTTTCTCAGACGTCCTTTTCTGTCTATGTCTACAAACAAAGAATGCCATCATTGGTGAAATAGTAAGTGATACCCCATCCAGAAACCATAACAAAAAATATCCTAGATTTATAAAGATCCCCTCAAAGAGCGATCCATCACCTCTTGTTGCAAACATTAGATATTCGCCAAATACCCCTGTAATGACCAAAAGTAGGAATGTTGTTATCCAAAATCCCACAGGGATAAGTGAATAAATGAATATCAGACCTCCACGCATGGATGTTAGCACTTTTTTATTAACTTGTAATTGATATATGCCGCAGAAGATAAAACAAACAAAACCACTAAAGACATAATGGTACTGGCGCTAATTACGGGCGCTTTTTCGGGTATATAAAATCTTGATGCGGCTAAACTATCCCCGCTCACCGATGTTGCGGCATATGATAAACGTGATAGTAACGAACAAACAGGCGGAATAAATACAAATGTCAAAGAATTGATTACCCCGATTGCTCCCAGTCTTAATACACTTTGTAACTTTATTTATTACTCTCCTTGCACATATTCATATTTTGTTAACCCAAATGAAAATTGAATACCCTAATCCCCATGATATGCAATGTTTTTGCAAGAGAGCAAACACTTTCAGGGAAAGATGAGGTTTTAATACAGCAAATTGTATCAACAGGGTTTTCAAAGCACAGCAATAACCATTTGCTGTGCAGCTATGGCAAAGATAAAATGGCTGCCGAACAGTGTATCTCTCATTTCCTTCAATAATAGAAATTATTCCATTCACAATTTTAGCGTATTATGTGTGGAATTACAAGAGTGTATTGTTTTGGTGTTCCTTATAGCAGTAAAGGTATTACAAGCTATAAGGATTATTATCGCCATATTATGCAATTATGCTCCGACTGTGGGGAACATAAACCTAATCAAACATTTTACAGGGGGAGGGCTTATTGTAGCGGGGTTCGTATAATTGTGTTAATATTAAGTCGAACGTGATTATTATAAGGGGGTAAAGCGAAATGAAGAAAATAGCGGCCTGTTTGGCTGTGCTCGTTATTTTCCTTGCATTGTTTTCCGGGTGTTCTGGTACACAAATAGAAAAAGGTGTTAACGAAACAAGGAAGGCAGAATCCATACCTTTTCTTGAAGAACATCTGTATGCCATGGCATATTTGGGATACAACGAAATCAGCGAATCTTCATTCTATACAGAAAATTGTTCAGAGTCATTCGCCCACAAGTGGGACGATATTGGAGATGCGCTTTCGTTTTATACAGAAAATTATCTGGACAATGAAAACATACCCATACATTATTTAACGCAAGGGATACCACAGGGGCAATTTTACCTTATAATACCTAGGTATCCGGATACGTCTTTGTTGTTGTATAGAAATGATATGCAGACAATGGATTCCTACCTGATGTTTGAGGAAAAAGAATGCCGGCCATTTATAATTCAATGCAATGTAAGTGACATTTTCCCAGATGCAACAATTTCTTTTACTTACAACAACGAAACTGTCGAGTTTTCGCCGTATATCTCACTGAAAGACGGGGAAATTATTGTTGGGGATAGAGGTATAAATATAACAAGGAGGTAATTAATTACCTCCCTTATTCTTTCTTTATTATATAAACTATAGAAAAGCTTTACATCTCCCTGTCCGCCAGCCTTGGCTTTAAAACAATGGTGGCAAGTGGGGGAATGCGAAGTTCTAGGGAGTAGGGTTTATCATGCATACCATCCTGCATGGCCCTGATTTCACCAAAATTGCCGACATTACTACCGCCGTATTTTTCCCAATCGCTATTCAACACCTCATCATATATGGCATCAAAGGGGGAACCTATACGATAGTTTTCATGGACCGTTGGAGTAAAGTTACATACAAATATCAAAGAATCCCGCCAATCCTTACCCTTGCGCATAAAGGATATAACGCTATGCTCCACATCATTACAGTCTATCCATTCAAAACCATCATAATGGAAATCTACTTCATAAAGAGCTTTTTCATACCTATAAAGTTTATTTAAATCCCTCACATAATCCTGCATTTTTTTATGCATATCATAATCTAACAAGAACCAATCAAGGCTTTGCTTATAATTCCATTCAATAAACTGTGCGAATTCGTTGCCCATGAATGAAAGCTTTTTACCAGGATGCCCATACATATACCCATAGCTTGCTCTAAGCCCGGCAAACTTTTGCCAATAATCCCCGGGCATTTTTCCGATCATGGAACATTTGCCGTGGACCACCTCATCGTGGGAGAGAACCAGCAAAAAATTTTCGGAGAACGCATACATCATAGAAAAGGTTATAAGGTTTTGATGGTATTTTCTATATATTGAATCCATGCTCATATAACGCAAGAAATCATTCATCCATCCCATGTTCCATTTATGCGAAAAACCGAGTCCCCCAGAATAGGGCGGTTTGGTTACAAGGGCCCAAGATGTTGATTCCTCTGCCACCATCATTACCCCGGGATGATATTTATAGACCGCAGAATTTAGCTGGCGCATAAAATCAATAGCATCAATATTTTCCCTACCACCCCACTCGTTAGGGATCCATTCCCCATCTTCTTTTCCATAATCCAGATAAAGCATGGAGGCTACAGCATCGACCCTAAGACCATCTATATGGTATTTTTCAAACCAAAACAGTGCATTACTAATTAAAAAGTTTTTAACTTCGTTTCTGCCATAATTAAACACGTGGGTACCCCAGTCGGGATGTTCGCCCTGCTTAGAATCATAGTGCTCGTATAGGGCAGTCCCATCGAATCTAGCCAGCCCGTGCCCGTCCTTTGGAAAATGAGCAGGAACCCAATCCAATAGCACACCAATTCCATTTTGGTGACATTTATCGACAAGATACATAAAATCCTCCGGCTTTCCATGCCTGCTAGTAACTGAATAGTAGCCAGTTATTTGATACCCCCATGAACCGTCGAAGGGGTGTTCTGATACAGGTAAAAGTTCTATATGTGTATATCCCATATCCTTAACATACTCCACTAGCATATCCGCCAGTTCTTTGTATGTATGAAAACCATTTTCGTCATTAGATACTCTTTTCCATGAACCAAGATGCACTTCATAAATAGATACAGGTTTTTCAAAGGGGTTACTGTTATCTCTTTCACGCATCCAATCATCATCATTCCACTTATATCCATCAACATCATAGACAATGGAGGCTGTATTCGGTCTTAGCTCGGAATAAAAAGCATAGGGATCCGCTTTTACATATAATTCATTTTGTGGAGTTCTAATCTCATATTTATAAACTTCTTCTTGTTTTATGCCTGGTATAAATAGCTCCCATACCCCTGAGGAACCCCTAATCCTCATTTGATGTCTCCTGCCATCCCATTGGTTGAAATCCCCTACAACGCTTACGCGTCTGGCACACGGGGCCCAAACGGCGAAGAATGTGCCTTCTACACCATCTAGGGTTGTTTGATGAGCGCCCAATTTTTCATAAACTTTATAATTTTTGCCTTCCCCAAACAAATGCAAATCAAAATCTGACAGCACCGGCATAAAGCTATATGGGTCATAAACACTAAAATTATTTCCCTCATAATCGGTGATTTCTAAAGTGTATTTAAAGAAACCCTTTTTATCATTTATTACGGCCTCAAAAAAACCACTATCATGAATTTTATTCATTTTATATTTTCTTTTGCCGGATACGGGGAGAACGTTGATGTCTTGGGCATTGGGGTAATATGCCCTAACGGACAACCCATCTTTGGAAGCTGTTTTATGCATACCCAACACATCAAATGGATTTTCATGCTCTGCGTTGATAACCTTTAATACTTCGTCAATCTTAGCTGTAGTATTCATATTATATACCTCTTCTTTTTATATTCATTTTAGTATAAACATAAAATTGATTCTTAATTAAAAAAATGTACAAATATAGTACAGCATTCCAAGGAGATATTATATAATTGAAAGGTGAACCTTAAAACAAGGTAATTGAAACAAGCTATATTAAATCTTGGAAGAAAAATCAGATTTCACAGTACTATAATATCATAAAAGATGTAGATATTACACCCTTTTTTGAAAAAATAAAATTTAAATTTTATAATTGGGCATTCTAAAGACATTACAGACATGCTCCATCATTTTTTCCACAATGATATTATACACAGAACAGACGTGTTGTATACGGTTTGGATTACAGCCCCATGCTATTTGAATAAAGGATAACCCGATTTTTCCCAGCAGATTTTGCTTTATAAAGGGCAATATCTGCGGTCTTTATAAGTTTTTCTTTGTTATCTGCAAACAACGGGTAGGTAGTTACTCCAAGGCTGCAGGTAATATTGGGGATTTGCTCGTTATTTGCTTTTGGCATTGTCTCTATTTGCACAGTCTCCCTTATTCGCTCGGCAATAGATACGGCTTTTTCCGTGTGGGTTGCCGGAAGTACAGCTATAAACTCTTCCCCCCCATAGCGGATGACCAGATCAGTACGTCTAAGACACCTTAGGATGACCTGTGAAAAAACAACAAGTACGGCATCGCCAGCTGGGTGTCCATAGGTATCATTAACTTTTTTAAAGTCATCAATATCTAGCAT
Organism: Clostridium sp.; assembly: GCA_012798835.1. Lineage (GTDB taxonomy): Bacteria > Bacillota > Clostridia > Acetivibrionales > Acetivibrionaceae > Hungateiclostridium. The sequence continues at coordinate 10,341 of JAAZML010000143.1, read as the reverse complement.
AATGATGCTTAGGGGCTGTTTTGATATGCTTGATACTTCGATTTGATTGTTAAGATATGAATCTAAAAAGTTCCTATTATAAAGCTTTGTAAGCTTATCAGTATTCGCATCCTTATTTAACTCGTGCATGGCTCTTCTGCTGCTTATGATAGGCTTTGCAACCTCTATATAGGATTTTAATTTCGACATAACCGAATCATCGAAAAAATATTTGGCTCTTGAGTAAAGCTGTAATATACCAAGAGTTAGAGGTCCTTCCGTAATGGGAAGGCAAATATAGCTGCCCGTTTTATGCTCGAGAAGCTGGAAAGCGCATGTTATATCGGTAGCAATATTTTGTACGGAGCATTCACGCCCGCATCTAAACAGGGGGCAGTTTCTAGGTTCCATAGTGCAAAGGGGCATTCGCTCATTAGTTATCCTCTGCCATGAAATTTCCTTTTGGGAAATATCCCTTCGATAGAATAATGTTACGTGGCTTGCAAGGTGCATGTTGGTTACGAAAGTATAGAGAGTCTCATACACCTGGACTTCTGTCTCCGAACGATGAATAATATCCGTAAAGTCTTTAAAGTTTTGGAGCTCTCTCGCATTCAACCTCTGCTCGGATATATTTCTTATTAATTTGCTAGAAACAAAGGTAATTATAAGAAACAAAACACTCGCAAATAGGGAAGCAAATAAAACCAGGGGAATATCCTGGATAGAATTTTCTTCGTACCACGAAAATAATTTATAAGTTGAATAAGTTAGACCCAAACAAATGAATAGGGAGATCAATAGCAATATAAATGAATAGAATTTTCTTTTATTTGGAGATCTTCTTAGCATGTACATCACCCTTTCTAAAGGATGTATAGCATTTCGGATTGGTTTGATGTTTTCCAAAGCGTCTAAATAACAGGTTGCTAGTGGTATAACGTTTAGTATGATTTGGGTCACAACATATGGTGTACTATGGTTAAGCTGTATATGCGTATATGTAACCATTAGTACAGCAAAGTGAAAACCCCAAAAAGCAGTACATTCAATCTTGCTAAAAAGAGAAACCGTAACTTGTGTTTATCATTATAATCAATAATTTATTACTTACACATAATAATATAATACCATAAAACCGACGTTTTGGGAACAATATTTAAGTATGTTAAAAAGTCATTTAATGCAATTATATCTATAAAATAAACAAAGTAATAATTCTAAAGATTGTATCAATTATAATAGATTCCAGATTATAAGTAAATGAAATTCATATAATTTAATAATAATTTAATAATAATGTAGGTTTTTGTTTAGATGGTATACAGGAAATTATCATTGAGTTAATTGCAAAAGGATAGAAAAACACATAATAATTTTTTGGTGGAACGCAGTTGTTGGTTGATTGACATACAAAGTGCAATAAGGTTATAATGATACATGGTTATTTATTCAATTTAAAATAAATAGCAAAAACAAGTCGATGTATATATTTTGCAGTATCCTGATTTGATGTAAAAAGCTTATTGTAAAGTATATAGCAATGGATTACAAAAAAGATTATTGAATAGGTAAGGTATACAATGAAAAAAAAGATAATGGTAGTGTTTGGGACACGTCCGGAAGCTATAAAGATGTGTCCGCTTGTTAAAGAGTTAAAAACGAGGGATGAACTGGAGATAGTAGTTAGCGTCACGGGACAACATAGGGAAATGCTAGATCAGGTTTTGGATGCCTTCGATATTGTTCCCGATTACGATTTATCAATAATGAAAAAAAACCAGACCTTGTTCGATATTACGATAAGAATATTAGAGAAAACCAGAGCAATCTTAAAGGATGTAGAACCGGATGTGGTTTTGGTCCATGGGGATACCTCGACCACCTTCGTTACGGCATTAGCCTGCTTTTATATGCAGATCCCAGTGGGGCATGTGGAGGCTGGGCTTCGAACGTATGATATATATTCCCCTTACCCGGAGGAATTTAACAGGGAGGCTGTCAGTATAATCTCAAAATATAATTTTGCACCGACAAAAACATCAAAGCAAAACCTTATAAGGGAAGGGAAGGATGCCAATACCATCTATGTAACGGGTAATACGGCAATAGATGCCCTAAAGACCACTGTGAAGGATGATTATACCCATGAACAGCTTGAATGGGCTTTTGGAAGCAGGCTTATCATGATAACAGCTCACCGGCGTGAAAATCTTGGAACACCCATGAAGAATATGTTTCGGGCTATAAAAAGGATAGTGGACGAACATAAGGATATAAAGGCGATCTATCCGATCCATATGAACCCCGTTGTTAGAGAAGCTGCAAGGGAGATTTTAGGGGGGTGTGACAGGATAAGGATAATAGAACCCTTAGAGGTGTTGGACTTCCACAACTTCCTTGCTAGATCCTATCTAATACTAACGGATAGCGGTGGAATACAGGAGGAGGCCCCAAGCCTGGGCAAACCCGTCCTTGTTATGAGGAATACAACGGAAAGACCCGAGGGTATAGATGCTGGGACCTTGAGATTGGTGGGAACGGATGAGGAAACAATATACAATAATTTCAAACTCCTACTCGAAAACAAAGCAGAATACAACAAAATGAGCCAGGCCAGCAACCCCTATGGGGATGGATTCGCAAGCAAAAGAATCACGGATATCTTATGTGGGAATTCAAATACAGGGAATTTTATTAACGATGCTTGAGGATACATTATAGGCGCTGATTGAATAAATAAACATAACATGATAAACTATGCATTAATAAAATACATATTAAACTTTGAAGGGGGAAGTATTATGAAAAAATATTTTTCTAACAGTTGTCTTGCTTCAAAAGTATCCATTTTAATTTTATTCGTAATGATTTTTAGTATTATGTTACCTCTGACAGCATTTGCTTATGGTGAGGAGGTGGTAGTGGGATTATACTCCAATATACCTGAAGGCTGGGTAGTAATTTCAACAGATACGATTGCATCTACAAAGACCATAAAAAACCTGAATTCCGCTCCTTATAATGCAGAGGTAGAGGTGAAAATGTCTTCCAATATACCTGAGGGCTGGGTAGTAATTTCAACAAGTGTGATTGCGTCCACAAAAACCATAAAAAATCTGAACTCTGCTCCTTATAATGCAGAGGTAGAGGTGAAAATGTCCTCCAATGTACCCGAGGGTTGGGTAGTAATTTCAATGAGCGAGATTGCATCTACAAAAACCATAAAAAACCTGAATTCTGCTCCTTATGGAGTAGAGGTGAGAGTGGAAATGCTCTCTAAAATACCCGATAACTGGGTAGTGGTTTCAACAAGTGAGATTGCATCTACGAAAACCATAAAAAACCTGAATTCTGCTCCTTACGGTGTAGAGGTGAGAGTGAAAATGCTTTCCTATGTACCTGAGGGTTGGGTAGTAATTTCAACGAGTGAGATTACTTCTACAAAAGTCATCAAAAACTTGAATCCGTCTCCAACATCGATGCCAACCCCAACACCAGGATTTTCGCTGCCGACCATACCCCCCAAACCCACACCTACACCCACACCCACACCAGCTAACGGTAGCATAACCATTGTTTTCGATAAAAACCAGGCTGAGGTAGGGGAAATTATAAAGGCGTCAATTATGATTGAAGATATCCCATGTTTTGCGGGTTACCACGTTAATATAGAATATGATCCGGAAGTATTAGAGGCTGTTAATCCCGATAGTGGTGCTCCTTTTGGGGATAGAACAGGGTTACTGGCGGGTGATATTTTAATAAACGATGAATATATACCCCTAAGTTCAGCTGCTAACGATATTCAAAAAGGTACATTGAATTTTATGAAGACATATCTTGAAACGGCGAAGTACAGGGATTCTGGTAAGGATGAAACAACGGGTACTTTGGGAATAGTTGGTTTTAAAGTTCTTAAAAAATTAGAGACAAAGGTAAGGTTTGCCGATAGGGAAGGTATGCCCAATGCTGTCACAGGAACCGTAGTTTATGATTGGAATTCTGTAGGATATGGCGATAAAGCTTACAAAGTACTTCAACCCGGGAAAATAAACGAAGGCTTTAACCAAGAGATCGTTTATGGGGATATAGATTTTGATGGAGAGGTAACTTCTAGTGATTTTATGCTAATAAACAGGTATATACTTGGGAAAATGGAGTTTAGAGATGAACAAAAGTATGCAGCGGATGTTGATGGAAACAATGAAATTAACTCAATTGACAGTCTGCTTATTAGACGTTATATCCTAGGTGCGTTAAAGGAATTCCCTGCTAAAAGCAAATAGGCATTGATGAAGCTCCCCTTAAATTGGAAACATAAACTCAAGTGGAGCATGGTAAAAGCCAAGGCTAAAAGTAAATTTTAGCTTGGCTTTTACTTAAATTATGGCTGTAATTATACAGGTAGAGATATAGAGTGGATGTTACCGAAACGTATTTACAATCTTAGATAATAATGTTATAATATTATTATTCGAACTACGAATGAAGGAAAAGGGAAGTGTAGCATGAAGTTTTTTAGTCCCACACCTGATTTAAAAGAGTTGTTATTACTGCAGCATATTGAAAAAAACCCAGATACAACGCAAAAGGAAATAGCTAGGGTAATAGATGGTGCCCCTTCTATGGTCAATGTCTACATAGATAATCTTGAAAAGCAAAATTACATGATAAGGGATTATAAATCAGCCAAGATGGTTTATTATAATATTACCCCAGAGGGCTTAAAAAGGAAAAACTTCTTATCAATAACATACTTGCATGAATTATTGGGTTTATATCATCTAGCCAAAGAAAACATAGAAAAGTTTTTAACAAGATTAGAAGATAAGGGTTATAAGAATATATTATTTTATGGTGCTGGGGAAGTAGCGGATACAATACTCAAAATAGCAAGGAAAAGGGCAAATGGATCCCTTAAAATATTGGCATTAGTTGATGATGATAGTGCAAGTAAATCAAAAAAGAATTCACCCCTGGGTTATAGAGTAATATCTAGGGATGAAATAAAGGATCATAAGCATGATGGGATAGTCATTACATCATATACATTTGAGGATGACATAAGAAGCAAGCTCAAAGAGATAGACTACCCAATGAGTAGAGTAAGCGGATTTTTTAGTGAGCAGTAAGCATGAGGTCATAACCCATGGACAGACGTCTTGGGTAAGGAAATAGTAAAGAGGGGAAATCAATGACGGATAAAATATGGCTTTCATCTCCACATATGAGTGATGAAGGCTATGAGATGGAATATATAAAAGAGGCTTTTGACACCAATTGGATAGCACCGCTGGGCACAAATGTAAACGAGTTTGAAAGGGAATTATCTTCTTATGTAGGAGCAAATCATGGGGCAGCTCTAGTATCGGGAACAGCCGCCATACACATGGCGTTGAGAGCGGCCGGCGTTGGCAAAGATGATATTGTATTCTGCCAGAATCTAACTTTTTCTGCTACAGTCAATCCCATAATTTATCAAAATGCTATACCCGTATTTATAGATAGTGACCACAACACCTGGAATATGTCTGTTGAGGCATTGGAAGAGGCATTTGAAAAATATCCAGATGTCAAGGCGGTGCTGGTAGTACATTTGTATGGGCTTCCTGCCGATATGGACAGGATAACGAAGTTGTGTAAAAGGCATGATGTGGTACTAATCGAAGATGCAGCAGAAAGTTTGGGAACCAAATATAAAGGAAAACACACAGGGGCTTTTGGTGATTATGGGGTATTTAGCTTTAATGGCAATAAGATTATAACCACATCCGGCGGAGGTATGCTTGTAAGTAATAATGAGGAAAGAATAGCCAAGGTAAGGTTTTGGAGCACACAAGCACGGGATAAGGCCAGACATTACCAGCACAGTGAGATCGGATTTAATTATAGAATGAGCAATGTGTTGGCAGGAATCGGTCGGGGTCAACTAAGAGTGTTAAATCAAAGGATAGCAAAGAAGAAATATATATTTGATTATTATAAAAAGGAATTAGCCGAGTTGGAAGGTGTTGAATTTATGCCTATAAACAAATGGGCTGACTCCAATTGCTGGTTAACGTGTATGATTCTCACGGGAAAAAACAGGCCAATCAATTTAATAGAAGCCTTGGAGGCAGAAAATATCGAATCAAGACCGATATGGAAGCCTATGCATATGCAACCTGTGTTTGCCCAATATGATTGCATCGGGGGAGAAGTCGGGGAATGGATATTTGAAAATGGAATTTGTTTACCCAGTGATACCAAAATGACCGATGAGCATTTGGACAGGGTTTGTAAGATAGTGAAGGGGTTGTGGAAATAAAGATGCTAAAAGGGGATACATATTTACCTGTTAAACGAGTACTCGACTTTGTTTTTGCTTTTATATTACTTATTATTACATCGCCGATAATGATTTTAGCTTCCGTAGCTATAAAATTGGCCGATCAGAAAGGGCCAATATTATTTAGCCAAGATAGACCAGGTAAAAACATGGAGATTTTTAAGGTAAATAAATTCAGAACCATGATGGTTGATACTGAAAGAGATGGGCGAAAGCTAACAGATAAGGAAAGACTGACCAAGGTGGGTTTGATATTAAGAAAAACAAGTATTGATGAATTGCCGCAGCTTCTTAATATATTAAAGGGGGAAATGAGTTTTATAGGACCTAGACCCTTGCTTGTAAAATATTTGCCATATTATTCAGAAGAAGAAATTAGGAGGCATAACGTATTGCCCGGAATTAGCGGCTGGGCTCAAGTGAATGGGCGAAATGCCATTGGATGGGAACAGAAATTCAAATTGGATATAGAGTATGTTGAAAATATATCCTTGTTTTTTGATATAAAAATAATTTTTTTAACCGTTTATAAAACGTTTAAAAGATCAAATATAGAAGTGGATTCTATACCTGATCTAGACGCAGAAAGAAAGCAGGTAGCCAAAGTCTGACATGAATATTTGGTTATGCTCATCGGAAGATGGGGGGATGAAAATGGGCAACTCAACAATCCAAGGGTTGGGCATAAGAATAAACAATAATAGACTTCACATAAAGAGGGACGACCTTATACCTCTGTCTTTTGGGGGAAATAAAGCAAGAAAAGCTATTTTATTTTTTGAAGACATAGTAAAAACAAATTCAGATTGCGTGGTTACATATGGGAGCAGTAGTTCAAACCATTGTAGGATAATTTCAAATTTAGCTACTTCCAAGGGGATGCCATGCTATATTGTTTCACCAATAGAAAGTAATAGCTCAACCAACAATAGTAAGATCGTAGGATTGTTTGGGGCCAAAATAATAAAATGCCCAGTTAGTGCAGTGAGAGAAACAATTAAAAATACGGTTGACAAGCTAAAAAGCAAAGGCTTTAGGCCCTACTTTATCCAAGGCGGTGGACATGGGGATATAGGAACCCAGGCTTATGTGGATGCTTATAGAGAAATTAAGATTTATGAGGACTCAAAGGGTGTAAGATTTGATTATATATTTTTTGCATCGGGGACGGGCACTACACAGGCTGGTTTGGTTTGTGGGAAGATACTGAATAACGATGAGGACAAAAACATTGTGGGAATAAGTATTGCAAGAAAAAACCCCTATGGTGGAAGTATTGTGCTAGAGAGCGTAAACAGTTATATGAATAAAATCGGCAAAGATTGTGTTAAATCCAAGCAAATTAACTTCGTAGATGATTATGTTCTTGATGGATATGGATGTTACAATATTGAAATCCTCCAGGTTATAAAAAAAGTGTTGTCTCAAGAAGGGATACCACTGGATACAACGTATACAGGAAAGGCTTTTTGGGGAATGGAAAAATATATTTTAGAAAATAAAATCGAAGGTAAAAACATTTTATTTATACACACTGGTGGGACACCACTATTTTTCAATGATTTGGAGGTATTAGTTAATGGCTGAAAATACTAATATATTGATATTGAGTTGCGGTACAAGAAACAAAATTATCCAATATTTTAAAAAGGAACTAGAGGGAATTGGACAGGTCATAGCAACGGATTGCAGCGAGCTTGCACCCGCATTATACGATGCTGATAAATATTTTGTTGTTCCCAAAATGAGTGAAAAGGGGTATTTGGATATTATCCTTTCAATTTGTAAAGAAAACAATATAAAGGCAGTTTTATCGCTAATAGATCCGGAACTTAGTTTGCTGGCAAAGGAAAAACAAAGATTTTTAAGTATTGGCACGACACCGATAATATCAGATTATGACATTATTGAATTGTGTTTTGACAAGTATGAAACATATAAGTTTTTAACTAGCAACGGTTTTAAAGCCATAAAGACCTACATAAAAAAAGAGGAATTTTACAAAGATGTTGAGGACGAAAAGATAAAATATCCTGTATTTATCAAGCCGGTAAGGGGAAGTGCAAGCATAAACATAAATAAGGTCAATTCAAAAGAAGAGGTCGAAGTGCTGTTTAAACAGTTTGACAATTTGATAATTCAAGAATTTATTGACGGGATCGAATATGGTGCCGACGTATATATAGATATGCTCTCAGGTGAACCTGTAGCTGTGTTTACCAAGGAGAAAATTAAGATGAGAGCAGGTGAAACGGATAAGTCAGTTTCTATAAAGGATGAGAAGCTGTTTAGTCTAATTAAGGACTTTGTAAAAAAGGTAGGGTTTAGGGGCATTATTGATATGGATATTTTTAAAGTTGGTGATGAATATTGCATTTCTGAGGTTAACCCCCGTTTTGGTGGGGGATATCCCCATGGCTACGAAAGCGGTGTAAACATACCTAGAATGATTATTGAAAATATAAATGGTAATGTAAATGCAAATGAAATTGGCGATTACGATGAGGGCATATATATGATGAAGTATAATGAAGTAAAGGTAACGAGAAAATAGCGGAAATACAAGTAAGGTAAAAGGAGTTGATTTAATTGTGAGAAAGATACTAATTTTCGATGGGCATGATAGAAGAACTTTAGCTGCCGTAAGAAATATAGGCGAAAAAAAAGAGGGCTTTCATATAGTTGTTGGTTCTAGTCGGAAAATAAATTCCTCTAGATTCAGTAAATACTGTAATGAGTTTGTCCTTTATCCCGATCCCTATGGAAAACCTGAGGAGTTCATAGATTTTATAACCCAATACATAAAGGGTAGCGATATCAATGCCATTTTGCCAATGGGTGATCATTTGGCTGAGTTAACATCGAGATACTATGATGATTTTGCTGCTATAACAAGCATTCTAGTACCCAAGCATGAAGTGTTCAAAATAGCAAGGGATAAGGCTTTGACGCTAAAGTATGCTGTGGAAAGCGGGGTACCGGTGCCCGAAATCTACAATCCCCAAGATCTGGAGGATATCGAATCAAAAGTCAAATACCCAATAATTATAAAACCGAGAATTAGTTCAGCAAGCAGGGGGTTAGTTGTTGCTCACAACAGGGAAGAGGCATTAGAATACTACAATAAAATAAGTATTGATTTTAAGGATCCCGTTATACAAGAGATGATCCTAGAAGGAGGGGGACATTACCAAGCTAACCTTTTGTTTGATAAAAATAGCGAGCCAAAGGCATCATGTGTAAAGAAAAAAATCAGACAATTCCCAGTGTATGGCGGACCAAGTACATTTTTTAAGACAGTAGAACATACAGAAATTGAGGAATTATCCATAAGGTTTCTTAAAAACATCAAATGGGTAGGGCCTGCTGAGGTTGAGTACATGGTAGATCCAAGGGACGGAAAGCCTAAGCTGATGGAAATTAACCCAAGATTGTCGGCCACCATTAGACTATCATGCTTTGTGGGTATAGATTTCCCATATTTGATAATTAAAAATGCTCTGGGGGAGGAAACCGCAAGAATAAAAAATACAAAGTATGAGCATTACTGTCAATGGCTTATCCCGGCTGACATGATGAACTTTTTGTATAATAAGGACAGATTTAAGCAAGAACATGGCTATATATTAAAAAAACCAAAGAATGTTTGTCATATGACCTATGCGAGGGGTGATATAAAACCATATCTTGCAAATCTTTTGGCTTATGGTATTTCTTTTTTTTCATCGGGCAGATTAAAAAAATTTATAAAGAGATCATAAAAGATTTGGAGTAGCCAATATGGGGGGATCAGACTAATGAAAGGATTTAAAATCAGGAGAAACGTGGTATGCCGGATTACGGATGGAATGAAATTTACAGATGCGGATAGAGAGGGAATAGTTGTAAGACAAATAGTTTATGGTGATTTACTAAAATATAAATGCCTTATGAAAAGGAAAGCTTTTTTTGGCAGATATCTTAGGAAGGGGCATATCGGGTTTCTGGTGGTAGATTTAAAGAGGGATGAGTGTGCAGGCTATGGGTGGATA
>JAAZML010000104.1 GCA_012798835.1 Clostridium sp. | reverse complement strand
TTGGAGCGGGTGAAGGGAATCGAACCCTCACAATCAGCTTGGAAGGCTGATGTTCTACCATTGAACTACACCCGCATCTGCATCCCCTATAAAATGCACTTTTTAATATACTCATATCAATTGGCACGCATTGGGGATGTAATAAGTTACTATGGAGCGGGTTACGAGATTCGAACTCGCGACTTTCACCTTGGCAAGGTGACACTCTACCACTGAGTTAAACCCGCAAAAATAAATCGCAATCGTAATTATACATTTAATCAGTCTATTTGTCAATGGTTTTTTTAAATATAGGATTTTGTATCCATGCTGCCTAAGTAAAAACACAAATTAACAAAATACATATGTTAAACATCGGTTATAAATGCTATAATATAATTAAAGAACAGCATGGCGGTGTACTTTTGTCAGCAATCTTGCAAATAATTTATGCTTCTTAACATACTTCTTTAAAAATGGAGTGATAAACATGGAAATACAAATTGGTGATCTCGTATCAATACGTCATTTCTCCGGGACTAAGCTCTTTAAAAGCCTAGTGCTTGAATCGAATAACGATATTGTAAATGTAAGACTTATTGAAGATATCACTTTGCTTAACTGTTCACAGGGGGATCCAATCGTTTTAGGATGCGAACTAGACAATGATGTCTATATCGCTAGCTGTACAATACTAAACATGGACAAGCAACAAAACACACTCGAGGTTAAAATTGATAATTATGAAACCACTTCTAATAAAAGGTTGTTTGTTAGGTTTCCAGTTTCCTTGTATGCCGAAGCTCAAATAGGTGAGGCTAGAAAAAAACATCTCGCTATCGTAAAAAACATCAGTTTTACTGGAATGATGATCCATTCCAAAAATGATTTTCCGCTGTATCAGGAGCTAAAATTTGAAATCCGGGCAGCGGTAACAATACGCATAAGAGCAGTTGTTGTAAGAAGGGTAAAAGATATATACAACTACGAATATGGGTTGAAAATAAATTATACCGATGTACATACACCAAACCTTCTTAAAAAATATCTAGTACTCCTAAAAAACGAACAAGAAGAGTTCATTGGGAAATTTAAAGAAAAATAAAATAGTAGGGGTCAATAGCCCCCTACCTTATTACACATTCGGTTTGTCCCTTCGATGATATCTATTGAAGGGTGTTTTATTATAGTGCCTTTAGCAAATTTGCCATTTCTATTGCGGTTATGGCAGCATCGTATCCCTTGTTTCCTGCTTTCGTGCCAGCTCTTTCAATGGCTTGTTCAATGGTATCCGTGGTAAGTATACCAAATGCTATGGGAATACCTGAATCTAATGATACCTTTGCTATACCTTTTGATGTTTCGGCTGATACATATTCAAAATGAGGTGTCGCTCCCCTTATTACGGCACCGATACATATTATAGCATCATATTTTTTTGTGGTAGCTATCTTTTGTGCCGCCAGCGGTATCTCAAATGCTCCGGGCACCCAAAGGATTTCGATATCCTCCTTTGATGCACCATGTCGGACAAGCCCATCAAGCGTCCCCTCCAAAAGTTTACCACTTATAAACTCGTTAAACCGGCCCACAACTATACCGAATTTGAGATCCGTAGCTATAAGCTTTCCATGATATGTTTTAATTTCCATCACTTTTTCCCTCCTGATGTTCTGTTGTATTTACTTGGGTCAGTAAATGCCCCATTTTCTTCTTTTTTGTCTCTAGGTAGAAACTGTTTGCCTTATTGCCCCTTATCTCAATGGGTACCCTCTCTGCCACCTCAAGCCCGTAGCCACTTAGCCCAATTAGCTTTTTAGGGTTATTGGTAAGAAGCCTTATTCTTTCGATGCCGAGATCACGTAAAATCTGGGCCCCTATACCATATTCTCTCAAGTCTGCTGGGAATCCTAATAGTATATTGGCCTCTACCGTGTCCTTACCCTTATCCTGAAGCTCATATGCTTTTATTTTATTTATAAGGCCAATACCTCTACCCTCTTGTTTCATGTATAAAAGTACCCCTTTACCTTCCTTTTCTATCAACTTCAGTGCAGTATTTAGCTGCTCACCGCAATCGCAACGCATAGAGTGAAAAGCATCGCCTGTAAGACATTCCGAATGTACACGAACCAAAACAGGATCCTTTGTACTTTCTAAATCCCCCTTTACCAGTGCCACGTGGTGCTCACCGTTTATAATGTTTTCATATGCCACCATCTTAAAATCGCCATATTTAGTTGGAAGTGATGCCGTTGCCGCCTTTTTTATGAGCCTCTCCGTCCTACTTTTATAGGCTATTAAATCTGCTATCGTAATAATCTTGAGTCCATGTTTTTGCACAAAATTCATAAGCTGGGGGGTCCTGGACATCGTCCCGTCGCTATTCATTATTTCACATATGGCCCCCGCCGGGTATAATCCAGCAAGCTTTGCAAGATCAACAGCCGCCTCAGTATGCCCCGCTCGCTTTAATACACCACCTTCTTTGGCAATTAGCGGGAATATATGTCCCGGTCTCGCAAAATCGCTGGCTACAGATTTGGGATTTGAGAGCTCTTTTATAGTCCTAGCCCTTTCAAACGCTGATATGCCAGTGGTTGACGAAATATGATCTACCGTCACGGTAAAAGAAGTCTTCATGGATTCTGTATTCTTTTCCACCATTAACCCAAGTTCTAAATCCCTTGCCCTCTCCTTTGTTATGGGGGCACATACCATCCCCCTTCCATAGGTAGCCATAAAATTAACACTTTCGGGGGTCACCTTTTCCGCTGCCATTAAAAGATCCCCTTCATTCTCTCTATCCTCGTCGTCGATAACTACTATCATTTTACCTTCGGATATATCCTTTATTGCTGTCTCAATTTTGTCAAACTTCATAAGACTCCCTCCATAATAAATTAATCCTTTTATATAAATCCGCTTTCTTTTAGGGTATCCATTGTAAGGGTCTTTTCTGCTGCGCTTTTTTTTGTATTTTCAAAAAGCAAAAGCCTTTCAATGTACTTACCAAGCATATCGCACTCAATGTTAATTTTCTCTCCAATATTTTTAGAACTTAGTGTTGTAGACTTTGCTGTATGTGGTACCAATGAGATTCCAAAACTTTCATCGTCTATATGTGCCACTGTAAGGCTTACCCCGTCTAAAGCCACAGAACCTTTAGGGATAATATATTTTAATATTTCAGGTTTAGCACAAATCCCTAGCCAAATAGCATTGCCTTCCTCGCTTTTTTTAAATATTGTCCCCGTTCCGTCTATATGGCCGCTAACAATATGCCCACCGAGTCTATCAGAAAGCCTTAGAGCCCTTTCAAGATTGACCATTGATCCAATCTTTAGATCCTCAAGGCTTGTCTTTCTTATAGTTTCAGGCATAATATCCGCCATAAAAATCCTAGAAGAATATGTCGCTACAGTCAGACACACACCATTGACTGCAATGCTATCCCCTAAACTGATATCACCCATAATACCCCTGCACTCTATACCCAATCTAATGGATGCATTTTGGGATTTGATACTATCAATTACTCCGATCTCTTCAATAATACCAGTAAACATCTCTCGCTCCCACATTGTTTTATTTGCTTTCAGTATATGCCAAAATATGTAATCTTGTATTTCGACCGGTCACTCCTAATATAGGGTTTATACCCTTAAGTACCCATTGCGATCCGAAATATAATATATAAAATTTTAGCTAATGTAACCTTCTATCAGTATATCTTCCCCAAATAGCCTAGTTGAAATATCCCTTAACTTTATGGCTTCAATCATTTTATCCACGCCCGATCCCTCCACTGATGTTGGTGCATCCTTTCCCCCAGCAATTTTTGGGGCTATAAAATACATTACCTTATTTACTATACCAGCTTCTATAGCGGAGCCGTTTAAAATTCCCCCACCTTCCAATAAGATACTATCTATTCCAAGATTATGAAGTCTTGCCATGAGCCCGTTTAGATCCACATAACCATCATCCCCGCCTGTCTTTATAATCTTGACACCCCTTTGAGTTAGGATCTCTTCCTTATCTTTTTGAATACCTACAGTTGTTGCAAGTATAACCCTACCGTCGGGTTTGGGGCCTATGACATTGCTACCAAGCGGGAGTATCCCCTTACTATCAACGATTATTCTTATCGGATCCCTGCCATCTCTGTCGGCTCTCCTTGTCGTTAAATAGGGGTTATCCTTTAGTACGGTTTTGCTCCCAACCATAATCGCTGCAACCCTATCCCTTATCACATGAACATAATTTCGTGCTTCTTTCCCCGTCACCCATTTTGAATCTCCCAAATATGTCGCTATTTTGCCATCTATAGTCGTAGCTGATTTCATAATAACAAAGGGTGTTTTTTGGGTAATATAATTAATAAAGATTTCGTTGAGTACTTGTGCTTCTTTTTCCAAAACCCCAACCTTAACCTCAATGCCTGCGCTTTTGATCCTTCCAATACCCTGGCCCGATACCTTAGGGTTGGGATCTACCATTCCAATTACGACCCTTTTTATACCCGAATCAATAATCGCTTCAGAGCAGGGGGGTGTCCTCCCATAGTGGGAACATGGTTCAAGGTTGACATACAAGGTACTGCCCGCCGCATCTTGTTTTAAATTTTTAAGGGCATCAATTTCTGCATGTTCTTCCCCCAGAGCCCTATGAAAACCCTCTGAAATTACTTTCCCACCCTTTACCAGTACTGCCCCCACCAAAGGATTGGGATTTGTCCTACCCCACCCCTTTTGTGCAAGCCTTATGGCTCTTTTCATAAACCTTTCATCCGTACACAAGTAACAATACCCCTCCCGTTCCGGTATGCGTAAAATACACCACCATCAACAATATATTTCAGGATCAAAAACCCTATTGGATCGAATGCCAAAAAACTTCGAAAAAATACATAACATGAAAGCCCCGTGAGTTTAATTCTCAGGGGGCTTTTGTATACTTGTATGATATCTGTATATAAGCAAAACCGTATATAATTATATTAATTGATCGGCTCTGCCACCTTCATAAACCATGCAAGCAAAATTTTATCTTCTCCCATCCAGACTCAGCGCAAAGTATATATGCACCACACTGTCGGCTCCGGATTTTGACCGGATCTGCCTTATAGCTTGCGGGCTCGCAACCATCAGCTGCCTACCGCCGGTAAGGAATCACACCTGTCCCCAAAGATAAATTAAGCAATATAAATATATCATAGCCAACATATAAGGTCAAGACAGCTTGCAGGATATTTATTATAATGCCAACGACCCCGAAAATTTAATCGTGGGCTTTGCTTTATTCAAAAAGCACTATTACCGATGTTTGATTTAAATGCCCTACGTAAGATTCCCCAATGGTTGCAAAACCAATGTTCGGGATATCACCAAAAATCCTGCCGTATTCATCGTGAGCATTTTTTTGCTCTAGGTTCAAAAACCTAAAGCAACACTGAAAATCGATTATTGCAGATATATTTTTCATCTCCAGCTTTTTTTCTTCAAATTCTTTTCTTGTATCAGACACAATGTCTCTGCTACTAAGGAGACGCAGCACCGAACCCTTTGAAATCCTACAGTAAAAGGTAATGCTATCCCCCACTAAAAAAGCGGGATTTCGCACAAACAGTTCTCCATCGGAGATTAATCCGAAGGGATTCGTATTAAAATATTTAGTTATCTCCAAAGGGGAAACCCCTAAGGCCTCTGCATACGCCAGCGCCGCAGGTCTGCCATTAAATTCTATTACCTCTCTTTTTTCTTCATTAACTTTTGTTGCTGTAAGCATTCTATTTAATATATTAAAACTTTGGGTTTTGAGCACTGAAAATCCAACCCTGGGTTTTATAAGCACAAGCATAGCAGCATTGGTGTATGCCCGCCCACCATAAAATATATGAGTTTTGCGTCCATTAAGATCATCGGCCGTTGAACCTCCAACAAACATAACGTTGCTCTTATCCCCAACCCTGTCTAATATTTTTTCCTCGGATTGACTAAGACCATCGATCAAAATCAAACCCAAATATCTTTTAAAATCCATCTTGGAGGCAGGCTCTTTAAAAAAGTCTTCAAACGCATTAAAGGCCATACTCACATCCCCGTCTTCTTTAATATTCTCAACAATTTGAACACTTACGTCTTCAATCATATCGGGACTAAAGGCCATAGCAACAATAGAGTTTCTAAGAACCTTTCCGTTTATGATTTCACCTGCCGTTGTACCCCCAAAAACAGATACCCCTCTAAAATTTTCATCCATTTCCTTGGCCAATATATCAGGATCAAAACAGGATGATGCAAAAAATATCATCATTTTAAATTCGAAACCCCTTAGCTGTCTTTTTAGATCCCTCAGCGCATTTGAGATATTTTCTTTTGTAGTATAAATCGTTTTGACGTCTCTGGCAGAGCCAATTCTTGTTGGAACATCAACATCGGTTTGCTTACTATACAGCGGTTTTAGTGTCATAACTTCACTGGCATACATCTTAATTTTGAGATCTTTTGCAAGTTCCGTGAGTTCTTTTATTACACTTTCGTCATCTTGGGTATATTCAGTGTGATCCTCCGGGAAAATCCCCTTCATACACATTTTGGCTTTAGTAAGATGTGTAAGCATAGGGTTTCCGCCCGAACGCTCCTCTATTATCCTATCGATTAGTGCCTTAGTCCTCCCTTTAGACAATTCCACTCTTCTCCACCCCTTTTTAATTTCATAGATTCAATCTATCTATCGGCACTTCTAGGGGCTTATATGAGAAAATTATCTAACACAAACTACTTTTAAATTTTTCTACATGCATGTAATGCTCTAGGTTTTGAAGTTTTGAAGCCGCCTCTCTATCCAACACCACATTAATTCCACCACTGTGAAGCTGTATTGCAGAAGCCGTAATCTGTGATGTTATTGGACCTTCAAGACATTTTGCGATTACTTCGGCCTTTTTCCTCCCATTTGCAACCATTAGTATATTCCTTGCCTCAAGAATTGTACCTATGCCCATGGTTATCGCAAAATGGGGCATATCCTCTCTTCCGATCCCAGCCCTTTTGTAGAAGCTTTCATAATTATCATCGAGGGTTTGTCTTGTTAAAACCTGGGTTCTCGTCCTAGAGGCCAATGAAGAGCCCGGCTCGTTAAATGCCCAATGTCCGTCTCCTCCAATGCCTAAAAGCTGCAAATCAATGCCCCCGACCCTTTTTATTTCATTTTCGTACCATCTGCAGAAATCATCCGGATTCTTACATCTTCCATCAGGGAGATATATGTTTTCCTTTTTAATATTTACATGCCTTAAAAGTTCCTCATACATAAACCTTGCATAGCTCTGATCTTTATCGTATGGTTTGTCGAGATCTATTCCTATCCCAAGATACTCATCGAGGTTAAAGGTTCTTACCTCCGAGAAATCCAGACCCTCCCTATGCATCCTCACAAGCTCTTTGTAGGTGCCTTTTGGTGTACTTCCCGTTGCTAATCCAATCACACAGTTAGGCTTTTCCCTTATAAAACCAGCAATAATCTCTGCTGCACACCTACTCATTTCATCGTAATCCTCTTTTATAATGATCTCCACAGCCGCTCTCCTCCTCACACATTTTGTCGTGCACTAAAACATCCCAAAATAGTATATTCACAGTCAATATATTATCATATAACTTCATTAAAAATAAAGGAATTGATCCTAATTTTTATTTTTTCCACTTTAAAATTGATATTTTACAATGTTTTTTGACATCGCAAAATATACACATTATCCAAACACCCCCAAAAAACTCGGTTTTTTGCCTATAAATTTGGATACCTTAGCCATATTTGCTTATGAAGGATTTTTGAAACTTGTGCAACCTATTAAAGCCCGATATTTATTCTAACACAATATTTATAGAATTTCAGTACCTAACAAATTGTTTTATCTCCTTTTAGTTTCTCTAATTCATCAAGTTTTATATTGTCACCACTTTTTAAAAAAACATCTAGTATATCCTGCTCGGTATACACCCCTCCCAGCCGCAAACTCTTATCCACCATATATATTATATGAAATTTATCAAAATCCATATTTTTAATTATATCTTTCAAATAAATGTTCTCCAGCACAACCAAACCCCTTACCGGATATATACCTTTTTTTAAGAGTTTGCGGCGCTTACATAGCAAGTTTTTTATATTCATTAGCCATTCCCCCACTCTATCATCTTTTTGGAAGTATAATAGGTATCCGGACGCTAGGACAATTACAAGACTACCCCCATATCCGATGCCAAAAAGCAAACCCAGGGACAGAATCGTCACCAAAACTGCAAAGGAAATGCCTTTTATATACCTATTCCCTTTAAAAAAACCCAGTTCTGCAATAAATATATCCCTTGTTATTCTTCCCCCATCCAAAGGCATTATGGGTAGCATGTTAAATATAGCCAAAGCAATATTCGAATAAATAAAAAAATTTATATAGTTTTCTGGAAAAAAACGGCGAACACCGGATATATAGCAAACTAGGGCAAGAAAGATATTCATAAAAGGGCCGCCTAGATTCACCAAAAATTTATGGAACGGTTTTATATATATACCCTCAACCTGAGCATTTAGGCCAATTGCAGATATGTTTATACGAATTGGCTTCCCACCCCCTGGTATAGCTATTAAAATATGGGCAAATTCATGCAGAATCATTGACACAAAGATTAGAACATATTTTATTAGATAATCATTGCAATAAAAGATCAGCATCAGTATCGGTAAAACAAGATCTATATTTATCTCAAGCGGTTTTTTTAATACCCTCACAAAACACATAAATTCTACACTTCCCGTCCCTCCACCTTATAACGCTCCAGCGACATATATCCAAAAGATTTTAAAAGCACCTATCTTAGGGGCTCTATTCCATATCAAAATTTCAACTACGGGCTACTATGGCGAGACTTTTATTAGCTCCAAGGGATCCACTGTTTGCCCATTCCTCCACACCTCAAGGTGCAAATGTGTCCCTTCCGGTGTACCGCTTCCACCCACCTTAGCTATTATCTCCCCCCCGTTTACCATCTGTCCCCTATCTGCCATAACAAGCGAACATTGGGCATACAGAGATAATACACCAGAATCATGTTTCAGAGTTATAAACTTACCGTATATCTCGTTTTCACACTTATCTATAACCTCCCCCCGCCCCAAGGCCCTTATGGGAGTACCCTCCGATGTCTTTATGTTGATCCCTTTATGAAATTCCAATTCCCCACTGGATGTATGTACTTTATCCCCATACTGTAAACCAATTATGCCACCCACTGGAATAATAAAATCTTCCCCCTCGGATTTGCCCACCCGGGGCTCAGACTCTGTATAATAATCAATACCTCCCACCATCCCGCCGCTTGGTATATCTTCGACAATACCTGCCCCATCCTGATCGGTAAATCCACCTTTGGGCTTTACTGTATGTATAGTATCGTCATCAAATGTCTTTCCCGCACATTCATCATAGAGATCATTAATTTTTTCATCATTAATTTTTTTCTCTGGCAAAAGGCTGCCCAGTACAGACATGATGTCTTCATGTGTAATATCGTATGATATTGTGTTTTTTATATTAGACCAAAGATAATTCGTAACGGGTGAATCTATACTCCCCATTATCCCGATAAAAGATAAAATAAATATACATACAATGATCTGCACCCTAATCCTTCGAAATGGCCTGTAGGAATATTGTGAATTATATCTTTGTCTTTTAGGCTTTTTCATTCTTCTGTGCATGGATTGGGTTCTCTGCCTTGGGTATCTTGTTTTCAAAACAATATCATCCAAAAATAACACATCCTCCATATTCCCCATAATATCCCTTGCAGCCCGCCTTGTTGTACATCCATTATGAATTATATTAGCATTTCCCATAAAATATTACCACAAACCATCTTTTAAATTCTTATACATGTACTATAAATATTATTTTAAGATTTTAGCTATAAAAAATAGGTGTCATGGGTTAAAAATCGCCCTGACACCTGTTTTCTACAAATTATTGTTGCTTGGCAAATATGTGGTTCTAGGTTCAACTAGTCTTTAGTATTCCCCTCCAGTCAAGGTCACCCCTATCAAGACCCTTAACTAAAATTTCAGCAGTACCCAAATTAGTAGCAAATGGTATATTGTTCTCGTCACAAGCCTTTAAAAGTGAATTTATACCCGGCTCGTGGGATTTTGCAGTAATTGGATCTCTAAAAAAAATAATAAGATCCATCTCATTGTACACCGCCCTAGCAGCAATTTGCTGCTCCCCTGCCAGGCCTGGTAAGAACCTATGAATATTTAATCCTGTAGCTTCGCCAATAATTGCACCTGTAGTTCCGGTAGCAAACAGCATATGCCTTTTAAATATATTCCTGTAAGCAACACAAAACGAAGCCATTAATTCCTTTTTCTTATCGTGAGCAATCAAAGCTACATTCATAAAAATCATCCACTTTTCCTATTTACCGCTATTTTTGACATTCCTTATAGGTATATTTGCAACCAATGCCGGCACAGCTCTGTCTCCCTCGTCACTTTTAGCCCTAGTCATCTGTATATCCAAAGATTCTTCATCCACATCCATATAATTAGAAATAACCTTAATAATTTCCCCTTTAACCATTTCTAAAAATTGGGGGGATACATTCGCCCTGTCATGGATAAGCACAAGCTTTAACCTTTCCTTGGCAAGCTCTTTTGAATTCCTAGACCTTCCGAATAATTTAGAGAAATCTAATAGCATAAGTTCCCTCCTGTTAATTTACTCTTAACCCAAATAATTTCTTTATCTTGAGCATAAAACCATCCTCTATTCCAAAGTCAGGCATCGGAACTTCCTCCCCCATAATCCTTCTTGCAATTCCCCTGTATGCCTCCCCTGCTCGGGATTTGTTGTCGGTAACAGCAGGTTCTCCCCTATTCGTGGAAATAATTATTTTTTCGTCATCTGGGACAACTCCGATAAGATCAATGGCCAGGATATCAATAATGTCATCAATAGACATCATATCCCCGCGCTTGACCATATCATACCTTACTCTATTGATAAGGATCTTCTGATCCCCAAGCTCATTTGCCTCTAAAAGCCCGATTATCCTATCCGCATCCCTCACCGCCGAAACCTCCGGTGTTGTAACAACTATTGCCCTATCCGCCGCAGATACAGCATTTTTAAAACCCTGTTCTATACCAGCCGGACAATCAACCAATATGTAATCAAACTCCTTTTTTAACTCATTGCAAAGACTAATCATTCCCTCTGGGGTAACGGCTGACTTGTCCCTAGTCTGGGCAGCTGGAAGTAAATGGAGGCCATTATACCGTTTATCCCTTATCAATGCCTGTTTCAATCTGCAATTGCCTTCGATAACGTCAACAATATCATACACTATTCTGTTTTCTAAACCCATTACAACGTCCAAATTTCGAAGACCTATATCGGTATCAATTAATACAACTTTTTTTCCCTGAAGTGCCAAACCGGTACCTATATTTGCTGTAGTTGTTGTCTTACCAACTCCACCTTTACCGGAAGTTATAACAATAACCTCACCCATTTATATTCCCCCTACCTGTATTCAATTGAGAATGTAGATCGATTCTATACCTTTTATTTATGTTCTTATGTATTATCTTAAACTTTCTGGATCTAAAGTCGCTAAAGTGAGCGACAGCTTATTTAAACTATATATTTCTTTTAATAATTTGTCAATTATTCATTTTATATAACCTACTATAAAAGCAGCCAATTTTGCGTATAACCGCCCCATTTTAATATGGCTCTAATTCATTCTAGAAGGCAAATATCTTTCGGTATATACCATACCGTCCTTTACATACGCCAGCTCGGGAATAAAATTGATTGCAGCTTCATTTTCGTCCGGTGAGCGTGTGATTATATCCGCAATCCGAAGCTGCGTCGGCTGTAGGGCCAGTGCTACTACCAAAGCCCTTTTGTTTCCGTTCGAACCGGCATGAACCACTCCCCTAAGCAAACCCATAACAACAATATTTCCGGTGGCCACAACCTCTCCCCCCGGGTTTACATCACCTATTACAACCAAATTTCCATCGAATCTTACCGACTGACCAGAACGAATTGTGCCCCTATGGAACTTGGTGACCCCTTCCTCAAGATCTTTGAAGTAAAAGTTGCTCATTTTAATTTTAGACCCAAGGAATGGAGGATCTTTTTTACCTTCGGGTTTTATATCTTGGGTGGTATCCTCTTCAAAGCTACTTATATTTGCACCACTTTTATCTTTCAACACCTTGTAAATCTCGTCTTCCTGATCTTTTGTCAGCTTTCTTCCCTTATACCTAACCGAAAGAGTCGCTCCCTTAAAAAACCTCCCGGAGGAAGCTATCTTTTTTTTGATCTGTTCTAGTATCGTGCTGTAATCCTCCTCCTCCCTCATAATAATGGTAAGATGTTCTATAGAACCCTTGAATATAATACTGTTATCTCCCAACTTATGCACCCCCATAAAATATCAACTAATCTAATTTAGTCTAAGCTATCATCAAAATATGTCAATGCGTTAACCGCGCCTGATCTAGAATAATTGCATCCTGAGGGAGGTTACGATCATTTATGCCAAAATATTCTTCTAGGATATCTTTTGCAACCGGCGCCGCCTCTGAGCCCCAAACTCCATGCTCGATAACCACTGCTACCGCTATCTGCGGTTCTTCGGCGGGGGCATAGGCTATAAACAACCCGTTTGATGATTGCCCAAGGTGTTCAAACCCTGTCTCTGGTGTACCTGTTTTCCCAGCCACAGTAAAGGGAAAATTTTCGAATATCTTGTTCGCCGTCCCATCCTGGGCATTTGCAACCTCTTCCATTCCCCTGTGGATCAGATCAATTGTATCCGGGTTTATTGATAGGTCCTCGTACTCGGGCTCCCCCTTTAATACTGTAGAGCCATCATGTTTGCGTATTTCCCTAATTATATGGGGTCTATACCTCTTTCCGCCGTTTGCTAGAGTACTTACATAGCTTGCTAATTGGATAGGTGTAAAAGAATTATCAAACTGACCTATTGCTGTCTGTGCTGTGTCTGCGGGTCTCCATTCATCATTTCGTAATTCTTTCTTGGTGCCCTTATTGGCCCTAACTCCCCTATCCTCCCCGGGTAGTTCTATCTGTGTATATTCTCCTAGACCAAAACGCTTCGACCATAAATCCAGCTTATCTATTCCTGTTTTAACGCCCAACTCGTGAAAGTATATATTGCAAGATGTCGCCAAAGCTTTTACAAGATCAATTCTTCCATGACCATATGTCGGGTACTCCATGCATTTAAATGTCCACCCACCTATAACATGGGTCCCCCTATCGGTTATATAGCTATCCGCTGGAGTTATCGCACCACTTTCTAGCCCTGCAACCGCTGTCAAAGGTTTGTATACAGAACCCGGTGCATATCTCCCCTGTATTGCTCTATTATACCACGAGCTATCTCCCTTGCCTTCAATAAGATCTTGTATTGCTCTTTGTGCATCCCTATCACTTGGACTAGCAAGAAAAATCGATGGATCATAGCTGGGGTAGCTAGCAAGTGCTAAAACTTCACCATTGTTTACATTTATGACCACCGCCGCCCCTACATTTGCATCCCCGAAATTAGTTTTATTATCGGCCTGCCCTCTTATTCTTTCGATATTGCGTTGTAAAGATTCCATTGCTGCCTCTTGAAGCCGTAAATCAATTGTTAGCACAACATCATTTCCCGGGATTGCAGGCTCACTGCTTAGCTCCGCCGTAAGCCGGCCATTTGTATCAACTTCCACTCTCTTTTTCCCGTTTATTCCCCTTAGCTGGCTTTCTTGGGTTTTTTCTATACCATCCTTGCCTATCAAATCATTCATAGAATATCCATTGTCCTTGTTCTCCTGATATTCCTTATCGTCTACTCTGCCGATGTAACCCAATATATGTGCTACGTTGCTTGGGTTTATATATTTTCTTTGGGGAACAATATCAATTATAACTCCAGGAAATTCGTGATGTCTTTCCTCTATTTGTGCAACGGTTTCGGTGCTTACATCTTTTGCAATAAGCAAAGGGTTAGTTGCCGAATATCCCTTTATCAGCATGTCATATTTTATTGTCATTATCTTGTAGGCTTCTTTATCAGTATATTCGTCCTTAATATAGAATTTTTTCCTGAAATACTCGAACACCCCTTCGGGTGTATCCAACAAATCTATATCCTTCTCTTTTAAAACCATATCCCTTTTCCATCTTTCAAGGTTATCTTCAGATTTGTTCCTAGAGCCAAATCCCAAAGGGTCAAAGGTAAGATAGTACCCTAGATTTTGCTCATAGGAATCATTACCTTCCTCAAATACATTAATGAGTTTTAGTATCAACTCACTTACTTCATTTTCGTTAAGTCCAGTCTTTGCTATCTTTACTGTATAACCCATCCTATTAACAGCAATCGGAACCCCATTTCTATCGACAATATTTCCCCTAGGGGCAATCGCCTCTCTTTCTGAAAGGAGTTTCATCTGTGACTGGGCATCATAATATTCCCCACGAATAATTTGAAGATTAACCAATTGCAATAATATAGCGGCGAAAGCTAGAACCAAACCAATCAGTGCCACTTTATGCCGTCTTTTAGTTCTATTTTCTCTATTTTCTTTTTCCTTCACCCTTTTCACCCCAGTCATACATTTGGATATTTTAGTGTCGGCTAGAGAGCTTACCCGACTTTTCCGACTTCCTCTTAACTTTTAATACTATGATAAATATGAAAACCGATGCAATGCCGTTATACAGAGCCTCTGGTAAAATAACCCTTGTAAAAGGAAAAACAAAATCCATATTACCCCTATAAAACCAATTTAAAAAATAAACGGAAAACTCGTATACTATTGTGGATACAAAGGTGATAAGCACAGTAATTAGGGCATTTTCCCTGTATAACCTGTCATTTATGGAGCCTACACTATACCCAAGATAAAGACCCAATAGGGCATAGAGGCCTATTGTTTTTCCAGAAACCATATCCTGAGATAAACCACAAAAAAAACCTACTACAGCTCCTTCAATATTGCCGCTTAAAAAAGCTGATGTAACTATTAAAACCATTAATAAGTTCGGTTTTATATTATATACCCTAATATTATCTAAAACTGTTGATTGAATTAGGGTCATAGAAAATATTAAAATGGTATACGCTGCTATTTTAACCCTCATTCTCTATTTCGCCCACTCTATTTATATTTTTTCTATCAATAAGGACAAATACCTCCTCAAGTCTTTTAAAATCGACACTAGGTTCGATAATAGCGTATCTATTTAGGTCACTGGTTCTGCGTCTAATTTCCTTGACTACCCCTATTATGACCCCCTTCGGGTATATCCCGCCTAATCCCGAGGTTTCGATTGTATCCCCCACCGATATGTCTACATCTGGAAAAATATTATCTAGTCTGCACAATCCCTGATCTTTAAGACTTAAATCTCCCCTTACAAATACCAAATCTCTAGTTTTAGAGATTCTTGCACTGACGGTGCTATCCTCATCGATTATGGAAATTACTCTTGATGTAATAAGATCTGCATTTACTACCCTTCCGACAAGTCCGTTGTTTGTAATAACAGGCAAATCAACGTTTACCATATCCTTTGTTCCCCTATCTATCGTAAAGGTATGAAACCAATTACCCATATCTTTTGCAATAATGTTTGCACCAAGAAACTCTACATCGCTGAATTGCTGCTTTATATTCAAAGCTTCCCTTAATTCCTCATTTTTTGTCCGATAACCCGAAAGCTCTTTTACATCGTTTTCTAACTCGGCAACCCTTGATTTTAGAATTTCATTTTCCTCGCTTAAGGTATTCATACCCCTTAGATAGCCGGAAGCCTCATCTATTTGATTCTCCACATAATTTATGAATTTCTGGAATGGAGCAAGAATAACTGTAAATGTGTTTCTGGCATAATTGACCTTACCATCCCTTTTCGATGACAAACCCATTATTACCAAAAGGATAGCTGTAAACGTCAATAATATAAAAAGCCTGCTTTTTATAAACCGCCTCAAAAATAAAATCCCCTTTCTATCTTAGCTTCTTAGGGGAAATTAACACCCTTTTTAACGTCTCTATCTCCTCTAAAACCTTTCCGGAACCCATAACTACGCAGTCTAAAGGGTTTTCGGCAATATTCACCGGCATGCCCGTTTCATCCCTTATAAGCCTGTCTAATCCCTTTAACAATGCTCCCCCACCGGTAAGCATTATACCCTTATCCATAATATCCGCCGCAAGTTCGGGTGGCGTCTTTTCTAGGGTAAATTTTATCGAATCTACTATTGCGTTAATGGGATCTTTTAATGCCTCTATGATCTCCAGTGAAGTTATGGATATATTTTTAGGAAGTCCGGTAATAAGATCTCTACCTCTGATCTCCATAAATTCGTCTTTAGTTTTGGCATAAGCTGAACCGATATTAACTTTTATCTCTTCAGCCGTTCTTTCCCCTATCATTAAATTATATTCCTTTTTGATGTAGTGTACAATAGAATCGTCAAATTCATTGCCAGCACTCCTTAAAGATTTACTTGCTACTATACCGCCAAGGGAAATGACTGCGACTTCACTGGTTCCACCGCCCACATCAACCACCATACTTCCTGTGGGCTCTTCAACGGGAAGGTTAGCACCTATAGCAGCTGCCATCGGCTCCTCTATAAGATACACTTCCTTTGCCCCGGCATGGATAGTTGCCTCCTCCACCGCCCTCTTCTCCACTTCCGTTATGCCTGATGGAACACAGATAACTACCCTTGGTTTTCCGAATATACCCCTTGATACTGCTTTTTTAATGAAGTACTTAAGCATGCTTTGGGTAACCTCAAAATCGGCAATAACACCTTCTTTCATCGGCCTTATTGCAACTATATTTCCTGGAGTCCTGCCTATCATGTCCTTTGCCGAGTCCCCTACTGCAAGTATTTCCCCATTGTTTTTATTTATTGCTACCACTGACGGTTCCCTTACAATAATCCCTTTTCCTTTGACATGAACTAATGTATTCGCCGTTCCTAGATCAATACCTATATCCTTAGATAATAACATTTGTTTTCTCCTCCTGATTAATTACTATAAAACAGAAACCCCAAACCTGTTAAGCATTTCTACCAACTGCGCCAATGGCAAGCCCACCACATTAAAATAGCAGCCCTCCACCCTCTCCACCAGCACAGCACCCCTTCCTTGTATGCCGTATGCCCCGGCCTTATCCATAGGCTCCTTAGAATCTACATACGCAAGAAGGGTATCGTCAGACATAAGCTTCATCTTAACATGTGTAGTTTCAAAACTTTTGATACACTTGAAATCCTTTGTATCAACGATAGCAATACCCGTCAACACCTTATGCCAATCCCCATTGAGAAGCTTTAGCATATTAAAAGCTTCCCGCTCGTTTTTAGGCTTACCCAGTATACCATTTTTGACAACTACCGTATCCGCTCCAATGATCAAACATCTATCACGCGGACTCTTTTGTTTGGATATATTTGCTATATTAAGAGCCTTCTTGTACGCAAGCTCCTGGACAAGTTCGGGTACGGTAAGAGCATCATCAATGCTTTCTTTAATTTTGGGTGGAATAATTTTAAAATCAAGACCTATTTGTTCTAATAGCTTAGATCTTCTCGGTGATGCTGATGCCAAAACAATCTGTATTATAATCACCCCGCATGAACATTCCTATAATCCACTTAGTTTCGTAAAACTGGGTTTTATGAAACTATTTATGTTACTTAGTATCATAATCTCACAATATTATAACCACACAAACCCCTTTTTTTCAACAAAATACGAATTTCTTTAGTTACATTTCTGTTACAATATTTTTCCCCAAAAACAACATAATTAACACTTAACTCTTTCCTCTTCCTTCTTTTCTTTATGCTTTTAATACCTTGAAGGATTTAGTACTTCTCTTTTTCCTGCATAAGAAGTATAATATAGATAGGGCATAATTTTATACTACTACTTAAATAAATCGTGGTGATACTTATGAGGATTGAAAGGATTAACGAAAACAAATTAAAGGTTACAATCTCAATTGATGATTTGCTTGAAAGAAATATTGATATCGAATCATTAAATTATAACTCTCCCGCAACCCAAAAATTATTTTGGGATATGATGGAGCAGGCAGAAATACAGTATGGCTTTTGTGCTTCCGACTCACAGATTTGCATTGAGGCCGCCCCGGATTCCGATGAAGGTTTTGTTATCATTATTACTAAACTAGACGAGGGTGGCGAATTTGAGTCTATACAAAAGTATATAAAAAATAAGTTTAAAAAGACTGATCTAAAATCAAAGAAGGACAGCCCAGAAATATATTCTTCCTTGCTTATATACTATTTTGACAGCTTCGAGGATCTACGCCTCCTTAGCAAAAGAATAATGCGTATTTACGCTGGTGAAAGCACCTTGTATAAGTTATCAAACACCTACTATCTGCTCCTTACAAAAGGTTCCCCGCTTCGAAATAATAACGCCCCTATCGAACCCATACTCAGTGAGTTTGGAAACAGGGTTACAAATGCGGGTTTTTATCTAGGGTACCTTAGTGAATACGCCAAAAAAATTATAGAGTATAACGCTATAGAGACCCTATACGATTATTTTTAACACCAAAAAAATTAATCACGCTGTAGATAGGTTGGATAAAGATGCTTCCTAGAAAAATGGCACCCAATAAGTTCGAACAGTTTTTACTTAATAGAAAAAATTTAATAGCGCAATATGCAAAGGGCGATCTTACAAAGGAAGAGTTTATAGAGGCCAATTATTGGTGTGTAAATTCCTTGGATTTAAAACCCTTCAGGAAAATAGATAATATAAAAAAAGCAATCTATAACTATCAATATTACAATGTGCTTGCAAAATATTATCAAAGGAAAGCCCATAACTTAAGCAAGAAAAATGGGGCCAGAGATGATTTTATGGAGCTATCTAATTATTTTTATTCAAAAAAGGATAATGTTACTCTAAAATTGGTTAGGTTCTTAGATTTTCAGGGTATAGAAGCCTATTTTGTAAAAGTTAGATCCAAAAATCTTAGAAAGAAATTATTTGAGATAGTATTAAAAGATCACGACGGCATCATCCTTCATTCCAAAAACGAGTCGATTTTGGAGCTTTTAATCAGGGAAAATGTCTTTACAAACGAAGTAAGATGCTCTTTAGTTGATAGCTACATCAACCAAAAATATTAGATTGTCCCTTTTCACCACTTACATCCATTATGATAAATGTTATATCGTCTTTTAATATACTGTTTCCTACGAAATTAAAAACTGTATCCATAATTAAATCTGCCAATTCCTTTGGTGATTTACTATGGTTTTCTTCGAGCATCCCCCTTAGCCTCCCGCTTCCAAAAAAGTTCTTTTCAAAGTCTTGAGCCTCTACAAGACCATCGGTGGAAAATACCAGCCGCTCCCCCGGTCTAAGATTGAGATTGTAATTTTTATATTCTCCGTCAAAGTATTCAATAAATTTACATATCGGGAATCCACCCATTTCTATTTCCTCTGTCTTCCCCGCAGCCCTCATCAAAATAGGATGCACATTAAGACCCGCCGATGAATATTTAATATTTCGAGTTTTTGTATTATACACTGCGTACAACATAACAATATACACATCCTCGCTAAAGTTTGTATCATTAAAAGTTTTGTATATGCTGCCTAATACTTTGGAGGGATCAGTGGCATCCAAGCTATTTGCTTCCATTTCTATAAGGGTCTTTATGGTCTGGTTTAGGAAAACCGCCAGCATTGCGGCGGGTACCCCATGCCCCGATACATCGCCGATATAAAAACCTACATTCTCTTTATCCAGCCTGAAAATATTATAAAAATCCCCTCCCACTCTTTCCGCAGTGCAGTATTTTGCTTCAAATACGACTCCCCCAAAGCTCGGAGCACGGGGAGTAAATATGGCCTTTTGTATGTTTCTAGCATATTCAAGATCTTTCAACAGTTTTTCGTTAAGTTCTGTAAGCTCATATGTTCTATCCTGGATTACTTTGTCTAAATTTGCGGCATATTCCCCAATCTTTTGCTTTGCTTTATATAGCTTATGGTAGGGCTGTTGAACATCCTTTATAAATATCGCCTTGAATATAAAAAAAGATGCAACAAACTTATAAATATGACCGAGATAGTTATATATATCGTAAACACTTAAATACAGTACAAACGCTAATTCACTAAAAATACTCATTGCCAAAAAGATGCAAATATATATTAATATACGATTTTTTGTTTCTTTGTATTCATGAAAGATTTTTAGAAATGCCATAAAAAATAAAAAAACAACCAAATACTCCATAAGAATCTTGAATCTAGTAAGGCCACTTCCTTCCACAAACATAGGCGGTATAATTTGGGGATAGTAAGTCGTTATAAAAAATACGATGATACTAAATAATACGGGGATAATCAAAAAAAGCCTGCGTTTTGTGCTCACTCGTGCTCCCTGCGGCATAAAAGCAATGGCCAAAGAACCGGATGAGGCTATAAGTCTTGATATAATCCATAGGGTTGTAGCACGGTTTGCTTCATAGTTTTCGATAAAGAATGCCGGCATTCCCTTATAGCTTAGTGTATGTAGAGCATCTAATATTCCAACCGTTAAGAATATACTGCCAATAAAAATGGAACGCAGATCCCTGGTTTGGTTGTAGGTGAAGTAGGCCACTAGGAAAACTGCTAGGGATACTAGTACGCTGGCAAACTCAAAAAGATTATGCCATGCCAAATAACTGGCTATACCCATTACCCGACTAAACTGTCCTTCGAATATGGATACCACACCAAAACCTAAAAAGCAAACAAGTATTGATACAAAAAGCAGCACATAATCTTTATTATGTGAAAATTTTTTGATAGTATCTTTCATTCCCACCTCAGCATTTCGTATAACCTTCAGGCCATCTTGTTTTTTAAGTCTTTATTCACATTTTACCATTTTAAATTGGGATGTTCAATAATAGCCAATAAATCCAAGAGCTAAATAAGTAAAATTTACAATTTTAATTGTTGTCAAAACAATTAACTTATTTGGGGATCATTATAATGATCCCCAAATAACAAATCTTACAATATAGTCGGTTTGTTGAAGAGTGTTTGCCCCCCGTCCGGGTTTTACTGTTCAACCGACGAGTCATTGGTATCCAATTCACTTAGCCCGGGTGCCCCGCCCGAGGTCATTATAAGCTTTTCTTTCTTGTGCTCCCTTCCATTTTTTAAAGATCCGTTGGGAGCCTCCATTAATGCGGAATCCAAAACTGTATCCATGTTTTCAGTAATAATGAATTTAATTTTTTTTCTAACATTGTCATGGATATTTTCAAGATCCTTTTTATTGTCCATTGGAATGATAATGGTATCAATTCCGGCTCTATGGGCGGCCAGTACCTTTTCCTTGAGTCCGCCTATAGGAAGTACCCTGCCACGCAGTGTTATTTCCCCTGTCATCGCCACATTTCTTTTTACAGGCCTGCCTGTCAACGCCGATACCATTGCGGTGGCCAATGTAATTCCAGCGGAAGGTCCGTCCTTAGGAGTAGCACCCTCTGGCACATGGATATGAATATCATACTTGTTATGGAAGTCCTTATCAATACCATATAGCTTTGATTTCGAACGAATATAACTCATTGCAGCCTTTGCAGATTCTTTCATTACATCCCCCAGCTGACCGGTTAATTCTAGTTTTCCGCTTCCATCCATAAGGGTTACTTCTATCGATAGGGTATCTCCACCCACCGGGGTCCACGCAAGCCCAGTGGCTACCCCTACTTCATCCCTCTCCTTTGCTTTATCATACCTATATTTTTTTACCCCAAGATATTTTTCCAAGGATGCCGCCCTGACAGTAACCGTTCTTTGCCCAGTCGAAACCATCCTTTTTGCTACCTTCCTGCATACCCCCGCAATCTGCCTTTCAAGCCCCCTTACACCTGCTTCTCTTGTGTATGAGTTTATTATTTCTCTTACAGCTTCCTGATCTATTATGAGGTTGCTTTTTTTAAAACCATGTTCTTTTATCTGTTTGGGAAAAAGATACTTAATTGCTATGTTTACTTTTTCTTCCTCAGTGTAGCTCGATAGATGAATTACCTCCATCCTGTCAAGAAGAGGTCTTGGTATAGTATCAAGATTATTCGCGGTTGTTATAAATAATACATCCGATAGATCAAAGGGAAGTTCTAGATAATGATCCCTGAAAGCAAAGTTTTGTTCGCCATCAAGCACCTCTAGCATTGCCGACGCTGGATCCCCTCTGAAATCATTGCCCATTTTATCTATTTCATCCAAAAGTATAAGCGGGTTTTTAGAACCTGCTTGCTTTAAAGCAGAAATAATTCTTCCCGGCATAGCACCTACGTATGTCCTGCGATGTCCCCTAATTTCCGCCTCATCTCTCACGCCACCTAATGACATTCGGACATATTTTCTGTTTAATGCACGGGCAATGGATTTTGCGATGGATGTTTTACCCACTCCCGGCGGACCGGCCAGGCATAAAATAGGACCTTTAAGATCTTTTTTTAGTTTCCTTATGGCAATATATTCAATAATCCTTTCCTTTACCTTTTCCAGCCCATAGTGATCCTCGTCGAGTATCTCCTGGGAACGTACTATGTCTATAATTTCTTTGGTGGTTACATTCCATGGCAAATCAAGTATCCATTCAATATATGTTCTTACAACCGAGCTTTCAGCGGAACTTGGAGACATTTTAAGGAGACGATCCAGCTCTTTGGATACCTTCTTTTCAACTTCCTCTCCATAATTCCCTTCTTGCAATCTTTTTTTATACTCTTCCACCTCGCCCGTTATTCCGTCCTTATCTCCCAGCTCTTTTTGTATAGCCTTTAACTGCTCCCTAAGGTAATACTCTCTTTGTGTCTTATCAATTTGCTTTCTTACCTTGATATTTATATCCCTCTCAACCTGCATAATATCTATCTCTTTTACAAGAATCTCTAGCAAGCTTTGCAATCTTAATTTTGATTGGAATTCATTCAATATTTCCTGCTTCTGCTCAGACTTTAGCATCAAGTTAGAGGTAATAATGTCTGCTAACTGATCCGGATCCTCTATACTCGTAATGGATAAGACAGTTTCGGGTGAAATTCTAGTGTTAAGTTTGGAGTATTTTTCGAAAACTGATACTACTCTTCTTTTTAATGCCTCTATCTCAACCCAATCTTCTTCCTCATCCATATAATATATTTTTTCCTCCACCTCGGCCATGAAGAATGGCTCTTTTTGGGTGAATTCACAAATTTGGGCCCTGCTCATCCCCTCAACCAAAACTCTTATTGTATCTCCTGGTAACTTTAAAAGCTGCTTTACCTTAGATATTGTACCAATTGTGTAGATATCGTCTTCCTCAGGCAAATCATTTCTTGCATCCTTTTGCGTAACCAAAAAAATAAGCTGGTTGTTTATCATTGCTTCTTCTAATGCTTTAATTGATTTTTCCCTTCCCACATCAAAGTGCAAAACCATGTAAGGAAAAACCGTCAACCCCCTAAGAGGTAGCAACGGCAATACTTGCTTCTTTAAAACTTTTTTTGTTTCGTGCATTTGATCATCCCCCTACCATTATTTAAGGTTCCTTCGAAGTATTTTCTAGTGCCAAGGGTTTTACTACACCCCGCAAAAAATATTTTATTTTGGCATGTCAGGGCTAATTATGCTTAATTAGGATACGGTTTATGCATTACCGTTTAAAAATCAATAGATTCGATGCAAACAATACGGGCATTGATTTTTAGTGAGTACATAGCATTTGGCAGCCATGTTGTAACTGTTTGTATAATAAGGTCATCCTTTCCATGCACTATATAATCCCGAATCCCCACCATTATAACCCTAGTAAATCATTATTTCAATTAATTTAATATGGAATAAAAGGTAACCGCTTCTTATTAAGTAGGGCGGAAAAATAAGCCTTTGGATTTTGGGTTGTATTTAATTGTGCTATTCTTTACATCGGATTTTAATAAAACTTTATAACCTACTTTATTAAAATTGATTTTTATATCCCCATCCAAGAAAATACCTACAAATTAAAACAAGAATACCCATATAAATTAAAATAGCATTTACTATGCTTTTAACACCGAATAATAATATGCTGTAAGCAATTTCGCAAAATATGATTGTTGAAGAATTATAGAATAAATGCTAGAATAATAGCATAAAAATGTTCGAATATTTTCGGATATTCCAGCATGAAACAAATATTTAAGAATATGTGGATCTGAAGCCCTTGGATACCGTTTTAAATAAAGCTAAATCCAAAGATCCCCAAATTCTATTAAATTCGGAAATGAGAGTGATGGATAGCATGTCTACAAACATTAAGGCAGATAAAAATAGCAACTCTAGTAATCGATTAAAGGAATTTCTCTCTGGCAGCAAGCCCGCCCAAATCACAACCTTAGCTTCTATTCTTATGATTTTAGTATCTGCACGTTTATTATTGTCGTTAATCCGCCGCTGTGCGTTGGATGCAGATTGCTATGCCTATTGGAGTGATTACCTCACCGTAAATAATTGGAAGGATTTTTACAAGGATATTTCCTATGCAATTTATGGTCCCGTATATTTGTATTTTATGTGGATTACAGGTCTGGTTATGAAAGCATGGCCCCTATTTCTTCTTCTTATTAATTTGCCTGGTTCCCTGCTCATTTACCACCTACATAAAAAAAATGAGGTATCACGCTCAACAAGATTTACACCCGTTTTGTATTCTTACCTTGGGCTTATAATAACCTCGGCGATAGTGCTTTTATTTCTTTCTTCATCCGACCCATTGACGATAAAGGGCTATATGATAAAAATGTGGTATGTCCTTTTTGATATACTGGGAGGTATATTAATCTACAAGATCTCAAAAAAATTCAATAAAGAGGGACTAGGTATTTTGGTTGGTTCCATATACATTTTAAACCCAGGCATATTTGTAAATTCATCAATTTGGGGGCAACTTGACACAATGATTGCAAGCATGATGCTCCTTAGCATATACCTATTGTGCACAGGTAGAAAATTGCCGGGTATAGCCATGGTTGTTATTTCGGTTATGACAAAACCCCAATCTATAGTGGTTCTACCAGTCGCAGGCATTTTGTTTTTAACTTTTTTACCATGGTCAAAAATTAAAAAAGATAAGCTGCAGTTTGCAAAAGAATCTTTTATAACCATAGCGTTGTCCATATTAACCACCCTTGTTATGTACACCGCCTTGTTTATTCCCTTTTATAACCCCAGTGTTTCAGCAGTATCTGAAGGATCGCATTTTGGGAATATATTCGCCTTTGCACAGGATGGTTCTTTTTTAGCAAAAGTTCTTGATTTTTTTACCTGGATACCGAGCCGTTACTTTAGCGGCGTTGGGCATTACGCATATGCCACCGCCAACGCTTTTAACCTGTGGACCCTTTTTGGGGGACAAACAACGCCCTCTACCAAGCCTTTTTGGGGTCTGACATACAATAGCTGGGGAACAATATTCTTTTTCATAGTCATACTTCTCACATCGGTATTTCTGTCAAAAGAATTGCTTAAAAAGGATGGAAACCGAATGTTTGCTGCCTGTTTTGCAGTGTTTTTCATCAATACTGGTTTTTTCACACTTTACACTAATATACATGAGCGTTATTTGTTACCCTCCATAATCTTTGCCATGGTTTGCATTATTTGGGATAGGCGCTTTATTTTCGTATCTTTACTAGTTAGTATCAGCTCGTTCATAAACCAGTATTATATATATTATCTAGCCAATAGTGACAAAAACGTGTGGGTTGCAAAATATGATCCTCTTGCTGTCATTACAGCTATAATAACGGTCGCTGCTATGCTATATTCTATATATTTGCTGTTTCATATGGCCTCGGCCAAAAGGAAAACGGTGCCAAAAACAGCTAAATAGCTCCATTGAAACTTATTATATTTGGTATTATAATATTATGTACTAAGGGGGGTTAAAATGTCATCAAAACTTATATCCGTTATCGTCCCTGTCTACAACGAAGAATTAAACATCGTTCCTATGTATGAGAGGGTCAGCAACGTTTTTGACAAATTAGAATACAATTTTGAAATTATATACGTGGATAACTGCAGCGTGGATAGGACACCGGACAAAATAAGGGAGCTGGCTTCCTTGCATAAAAATGTCCATGGGATAGTAATGTCAAGAAATTTTGGAAGTTCCCAACCCAGCGAGATTGCCGGAATCAATTACTCTAGGGGGGATGCAGTTGTATTAATCGATGGGGATATCCAAGATCCACCCGAGCTTATCGAAGACTTCGTCCAAAAGTGGGAAGAAGGCTTTGAAGTGGTCTATGGTGTAAGGAAAAGGAGAAGAGGTTCAATCATAAGACGCTTTGCATATAAAATGTTTTATAGGGTATTTAAGATGCTCTCCTATATAGATATACCGCTGGATGCAGGGGATTTCGGCCTTATCGATCGCAAAGTGGTGGAAGAAATTAAAGGCTTGAGGGAAAACGAAGTTTTCATCAGGGGGCTTAGGGCATGGGTTGGCTTTAAACAATGCGGTATCGAATATACCAGGGATGATAGGTTGCGAGGAAAAACAAGTTATTCTCTGCGGGGCAATGTCAAATGGGCCAAAATGGGTATATTTAACTTTTCCTATAAACCCCTAGAATTCATATCAAAGATGGCATTTGTCATGACTTTCTTTGCTATGATCGGCATCGTATATTATGTTGTACTCCATTTTGTATACGACAAAACACCTTACGGGTTTTCGACCCAAGTAATCCTTACGCTGTTTTTAAGTAGCCTTCAGCTATTTGCACTGGGAATAATGGGCGAGTATATTGCAAGAATTTTTAACGAGGTCAAGGGTAGACCTAGGTATATCGTTAGGGAAATTATAAATCAACCCTCATCTAATCAAAAAAATGCAACTATGCAGGAAATTATAAATGAAAGGGGGACCACCAACCATGACCGATAATATAGACATTGTTTTACTATGCGGTGGAAAAGGGACAAGGATCAAAGAGATGACAGGAACAATTCCAAAGCCTATGGTTGAAATTGGTGGTAAGCCAATACTGTGGCATATAATGAAAATCTATGCCCACTATGGTTTTAAGAATTTTATTTCATGTCTTGGCTATAAAGGGCATAAAATTAAGGAATACTTTTTAAATTATGAGGTTTTTGAAAGCGATATCACTCTGGATCTGGGCAGAAAAAACAATATGTTTATCCATAATAACCATTCAGAAAATGATTGGAAAATAACCTTTGCTAATACCGGGGAAAACGCCATGACAGGCTCTAGAGTTAAACAAATAGAAAAATATGTTTCGAACGATATATTTATGCTAACCTATGGGGATGGTGTCTGCGATATTGATATAAATAAATTGGTCAAATATCATAAATCCCATGGTAAGATTGGTACGGTAACTGGGGTAAGACCTCCATCACGTTTTGGGGAACTTATCCTAGATAATGATAAGGTGGTTAAATTTAATGAAAAGCCCCAAACATCCGAAGGCAGGATAAATGGAGGCTTCTTTGTATTTAACAGGTGTTTTTTTGACTACCTTTCTTCCGATGAAGATTGCGTACTTGAAAGGGAACCTTTAGAAAAGCTGGCCGCCGATGGCCAATTAATGATGTATAAGCATGATGGGTTCTGGCAATGCATGGATACACTAAGAGACATGGATTACCTAGAAAGGATTTGGCAAAGTGATGATTGCCCTTGGAGGAAATTTTAAAAATAAAACCGCAATATAATTCAATATTACGGGGGATAAAATGAATAACTTATTTAAAGGCATGTTTAAAAATAAAACAGTTTTGGTCACTGGCCATACGGGCTTTAAGGGCTCTTGGCTATCTATTTGGCTCAGGGAAATGGGTGCGAAGGTAGTTGGGTATTCCCTTCCTCCCTATACCGCAAAAGATAACTTCGCTTTGGCAGGATTAGAAAGTAAAGTAGTATCAATATATGAGGATATAAGAGATTATGAAAAATTGAAGGGAATCTTTTCTTCCTATAAACCCGAGGTGATATTTCACCTAGCAGCCCAACCATTGGTTAGATATTCATACAAATATCCGCGTGAAACCTATGAGCAGAATATTATGGGTACCGTCAACCTACTCGAGTGCGTAAGAAATAGCCCTTTTGTGGAGGCATGCATCGTTATCACAACAGATAAATGCTATGAAAACAAAGAATGGCTATGGGGATATAGGGAGAATGATCGATTGGGTGGGTATGATCCCTACAGTTCCAGTAAAGCTGCATGTGAGCTGGTTGTCTCCGCCTACAAAGACTCCTTCTTTGGCGATCACAGCAATAAAAAACCAGGTATTGCAACCGTTCGAGCAGGAAATGTAATCGGTGGGGGCGATTGGTCTATGGATAGAATTATTCCCGATTGTATAAGATCCCTTGAGGATAATATGCCAATTCCGGTAAGAAACCCAAACTCAACCAGACCGTGGCAGCATGTCCTAGAACCCCTAAGCGGTTATTTGCTTCTTGCCTCAAAGATGCTTTGTGGCGAGACCGGCTATTCTGATGCATGGAATTTTGGCCCCAATAGCGAATCAATTGTCCATGTCGGCACGGTTGTCGATACTCTCATAAAGCATTGGGGATCAGGGTGCTGGGATAATGTGGGGAATAAATCTAAAACCACTCCCCACGAATCTACCCTATTAAGCCTTGATTGTACAAAGGCAAAAATGCTTCTTGACTGGAATCCTAGACTTTCCCTGGATGAAGCTATAAAATTAACTACTGATTGGTATAAATTATACCAAAGTGCAGATGTTTATCAAACATGTGTTACACAAATAAAAAGTTATTGTACTAAATTAGAAAGGGGTAAAACAAATGATTGAAGGGGTAATTATAAAACCTTTAAGAAAAATCCCCGATGATAGGGGTACCATACTTAAGATGCAGGAATGCTCAGATCCTGAATTTGCGGGGTTTGGTGAAATATATTTTTCAACAATATATCCGGGCGTAGTTAAGGGTTGGCACTTGCATGAAAATGCTATTCTAAACTACGCGGTCATAAAGGGGATGATACGCTTGGTTCTATATGATGCTAGGGATGGCTCCAAAACATACGGCAAGTTACAGGAAATATATATGGGGGATGATAATTATTGCCTGGTTCAAATCCCTGAAAATATCTGGAATGCATTTCAATGTGTAGGCAGTGAATTGGCAATTGTTGCGGATCTCAACACAGTTGAGCATTCAAAGGACATAATGCATAGGATGGATCCCCATAAAAACGATATAATAGATTTCGATTGGAAACGGAGGGACCGATGAAAAAACTACTCATTACTGGTGCCGATGGTATGCTAGCTACCGATTTGGCAGATTATTATAAATCCTGCGGATGCTATCATGTTATACAGGCAAGAAGATCCGATCTTGATATTACATCAAAGGGCATGGTAGAACAATTATTTAAGGTGCAAAAGCCTGATTATATAATACACACTGCAGCAATCACTAATGTCGATTTTTGCGAGGAAGATCCGGAAGAAGCAATGCGGGTAAACTGTCAGGGTTCTAAAAATCTTGCCCTATATGCAGAAAAAATAGGTGCAAAGCTTGTGTACATTAGTACTTGCGGTCTATTCGGTGATGATATAAGACCTTATTTTGAAGAAGAACCCGTAGTTTTAAAAACTGCTTATTCAAAATCCAAACATTGTGGAGAAATTGCCGTCGCTAAAAATTGTTCACGTCACTTTATAGTAAGACCCGGCTGGCTTTTTGGTGGAGGCATACAACATAAGAAAAACTTTGTATATAATCGTTATTTGGAGGCTATTAAAGCCGATGTGATGGTTGCGGCGGAAGATAAATATGGATGCCCAACATATACCCGACATCTTGCTCCTTCCTTAATAGATTTACTTACTTCAGATAAATATGGGATTTATCATATATCAAATGCGGGAAGTGCCTCAAGATACGATTATGTTAAGAAAATCATTGACTGCTTCAATCTCAAAACCGAGGTTAGAAAAGTAGATTCGGGGAACTTTCCAAGAAAAGCCCCGGTACCCGATTGTGAAATAATAGATAACAATAATCTCAGAAAAAACAGCTTCCCTTTACTCCCTTCATGGGAATCGGCAATTGAAGAATATGTAGATATCCTAAAGAAAGAATTAAAAATATGATACTTTATTAGGGGGTCGTAAAAATGAAAATTGCCGTTATAGGCTCAGGAATAACAGGGCTTTCAACCGCCTATTATCTAACTAGTCGCTGCAATGCCACGGTCGATATTTATGAAAGGGATAACGATTTCGGGGGGCTTGCAGGTTCTTTTAATATGGGTAATATGCAAGTAGATAAATGCTACCACTTCATTTATACCCATGACAAACATTACATGGAGCTTTTGGAGGAACTGGCTTTGACCGAGTACCTAACTTGGGAAAAATCCTCGATGGGATACTTTTATAATGGGGTTACGCATCCCTTTACAACGCCTATGGATATACTAAGGTTCAAGCCTTTGAGCTTTATTAATAGAATGAGATTTGGCCTTTCTTCAATATATATTTCTTTGTACAAAAATAT
This sequence comes from Clostridium sp., assembly GCA_012798835.1. Lineage (GTDB taxonomy): Bacteria > Bacillota > Clostridia > Acetivibrionales > Acetivibrionaceae > Hungateiclostridium. The sequence continues at coordinate 13,192 of JAAZML010000104.1, read as the reverse complement.
CGAAAAACTTGAAACCATCAACAATGAGCAGTTTTTAAAAAAGGTCGCCGGCAAACAGCCTTGGGATATCATTTACAAGCCCATGTTGAAGGTAAAGTTTGGAGATAACTACAAAAACATACCTGCCGTTTGGTTATGGGAAAGAATTGCATCTAGGCTTAAATCCAGAAAAGGTGCAGGTAAAGACGAAATATTTGGGTATATTGAGGGAAGCTTTCAAAGAGTTCATAAAAAAATAATTGAATCTATCAAGGAAAAAGGCGGAGAGCTGCACCTAAATAACACGATCACGGAAATACTGATTGAAAATGAAGTATGCAAAGGCTTTATAGCCAATGGCAAAAAGAAAACCTATGATTATGTTTTTTGCACTACCCCGCTGCCCATATTTATTGATCTATGTAAAAATGCACCCAAAGATTATGTTAATCCCTTGAAAAAAGTTAAATATGATGGGGTCGTAATCCTAATAATGATTCTCAAAAAAAAGCTCAGCGATGTTTATTGGCTCAATATCAGTGATGATAAAATACCCTTTGGTGGTATTATAGAGCATACCAACCTTTTTTCTGATGATAGCTATGGGGGAAAACATATTGTATATTTATCAAAATATACGGACACCGATGATAAACTGTTCCATATGGACGAGGACAAGATCCGTGATTATTTCCTTGAACACCTTAGCAAGGTAAACAAGGATTTCAATGAAAACATGGTAGAGGATTGGATTGTATTTAGAAATAAATATGGACAGCCTATTTGGCCCATGCAATATTCCAAATTTAAGCCAAAATTTAGAACACCCGTCGATAAACTGTATATGGTCAACACATCCCAGATATACCCAATGGATAGAGCCATGAATTATATTGTGGAGTTGTCTAAAAAAGCCATCGAAGAATTTAGACAAAATGAATTGGATTCATAGGTTCACTTCCAATTGTCCCCAGATTGTAGCTATTAATACTTTGTGATGCAACTTTAAAATTAATGCAGCATATAGCCTATAAATGCCTTGAATATCCGCTATGGTTTTAATATAATATTCTTATCAATGGGCTGATGATATAATGCTATCAAACAGCTGACAATCTATGATTGGAGTGAGTAAGATGATAAATATGATTGAAGGTGGGGTCACCGCCCCCAAAGGATATAAAGCTTCAGGCGTTGCATGCGGCCTGAAAGACGAGGGTATAAAAGATCTTGCTATAGTTTGTTCCGATGATATAGCAGTGGCTGCAGGGGTATTTACAAAAAATATTGTAAAGGGGCATTCGCTGGAGTTATCCATGAAACATATAAAAAATGGATATGCCAAGGCAGTAATCGTAAACAGCGGCAATGCCAACGCATGCCTTGGAGAACAGGGTACCAAAAACGCAGAAGAAATGGCAGATCTTGCTGCACATCTTTTAGGATGCCAAAGGGAAAATATACTCCTAGGTTCTACAGGTGTAGTAGGTGCATCCCTTAACTTACCAAAAGTGAGGGGAGGAATTCGAACGGGAATTTCTTCTTTATCTGCTGACGGAGGACACGAGGCTGCTCAGGCAATTATTACTACTGATCTCGTTGTTAAGGAAATAGCCGTGGATTTTGAAATACAAGGCGAAAGGGTTAGAATCGGTGCCATGGCGAAAGGTTCGGGGATGATACACCCTAACATGGCTACCATGATATGCACCATTACAACCGATGCTAATATCTCCCGGGGTCTTTTAGACAGGGCCCTAAAAGAAATAGTAGCCCATACCTTTAACAGGATCTCGGTAGATGGAGATACTAGCGTTTGTGATATGGTAATCATGCTTGCTAACGGTGAAGCTGACAATGAGGGAATAGTAAATGAAAATGTTGAATACAAGCATTTTAAATCTGCTCTAGAGTTTGTGTGCCTGAACCTATCCAAAATGATAGCAAAAGATGGGGAAGGGGCAACAAAGCTGATCGAAGTCATTGTAAACGGTGCATCCGATGAGGAGGATGCCCATATGGTCGCCAATGCAATAGCAAAATCACCCCTTGTTAAAACAGCCATTTTCGGGGAGGACGCAAATTGGGGACGAATTATAACTGCGGCCGGATACTCAGGTGCAAAATTTGATCCAAAACTTATTGATATTTCCATCGGTGATCTAATGGTATGCCGTAACGGTGCAGCCTTAGGCTTTGATGAGGCGTTAGCAAAAGAAATCCTAAAAAAAGATGAAATCGAGATCCGGGTTGATCTTAAAAATGGTATCGTTTCAGATCGAATCTTTACATGCGATTTCTCATATGATTATATAAAAATAAATGGGGATTATCGTTCATAAATATAACCCCATTACTTTAAAATCATAACTTAGATTGCCTTTTAGCGTATGGGTGCGATTGCCGGGAGTATGGTGTAATTATATATTAGTTAAAGGTTAAAATATTCCAATACCCTTTTTATCGAATTCCGCCTTTATCCATTCAGTCAGATCGTAGCGGACTGCCCAATAATCTGTATTTTTGCACCATACCCTGAAAATATAATTTAGTGTACCGCTTTCACTGGAATTAAGTCTTGAAACGGGCTCTGGCTTTTTTAGAACCAACGGATGTTTTTGAGCAATATCCAAAAGCATCCGTTTAACCAATTCAACGTCTAAGTCATTCGGTGCCTTAAATGCCAAATCTATGCGTCGGGTTTCTTCTGAGGACAAATTAATAATTGAAGCATTGGTCATTGTACCATTTGGTAGTGTTATCCTTTTGCCGTCAGGTGTCACTAATATGGTGTAAAATACAGTTATATCCTGCACAATACCCGAAAGGGACTGGGTTTCGATGTGATCCCCCAACTTAAATGGCTTGAAAATAAGTATAATAAGCCCACCTGCAAAGTTTGATAAGGCCCCCTGCAAAGCAAGACCTATTGCCAGTCCCGCCGATGCCAACAACGCTACTACTGATGTAAGAGGCACCCCTAAAATACTCACAACGGTGGTTAATAATACTACCTTGAGACTTACCGCTGAAAAACTTTTTATAAAAGATTGTGCAGTGGGATCATTATTTTTAAAGCCCCTTAATTTGCTTATAAATTTAATAAAAAAATCAATAAGCTTTAGGCCCACCACCAAGACAATAACTGAAAATAGCAGCTTTAATCCAATAGATTCGATATAAATTGGAAACATGTTAACTACCTTTAAAACATAATCTTTCATAATCTTCTCCCCTACCCTTATATTTTAAATTTATACTGCGTTGTCTACACCCTACCATTCCCAATAGGGAATTGTCTGAGCACCTACTAAAATACATTATATTTTGATTTCAGTGCAAATGCAACATTTTGCTATGAAATTGCTCCTTACATGATTTTATTGATTCTTTGTCTAATAGTTGCTATAATATTATTAAGGGTAGAAACAGATTCCTATCCAATACCTATAGCACTTCATGGGATTTTCGTTCTTGCAGCCTGGCCACATCCTGCGGCTTATAGTTGTTTTTTTGATACATCACCCCAATCGAGTAACCATCAAACCTTACAACAATACTTTCCGGAGGGATAACTATGTCGCATCAATATATTGTGTTTGAATTGGGCAGTAAATTCTTTGCAATTGATATTTCTCGTGTGATAGAAATTATAAAAATGCAGGAGATATTTAAAGTGCCAAACACCCATCCATGTATAAAAGGCCTTATCAACCTTCGCGGTAAGGTCTTCACCCTTTTAGATATAAAAAGCAAGCTGGATTTAACCTCTAGAACATCACCCGAAGAGGATCTGAAAATAATATTAGTAAATATTAACCAAAACTACTTTGGGATTATTGCCGATTCCGTTGATGAAATTGTAGGGGTTAACAGTAGCAAAATACAAACTGTACCCGATACGGATCCATTTGCCAATAGGGAGTATCTAGAGAATATGTTCAACACAGATGACAACTCTATTTATCTTCTCAATCTTGGTGTTCTCATAAACAGCCTCAAGGAAAAAAATTCACTTAAATAGAGCTCCACCGGCTTGCCGAATTGTCAAATAATTATACTCTTACGCCTAAGATGTGTATAAACCTTATATTCGTCCATCTATAGTTAGTGATTGGATAATAATCCCTGTCATATGTATGGGCAGCAATAAGTATATTATCAAGACGTACTGGATGACCTGCACTTACAACCACTGGCGAATGTCCAAAACTTTCTCCTCCACCAAATGATAGCTGGATGATATCTCCGGGTTGGACACCCCCCTCATTTACCTCTATTCCAAATGGACCATTTCCTTTATTGTTTATCAGAAAATTATAAAGAAAATCTACTCCCGTCCAGGAAGCAGTCCTATTAGAGGAATCTTTGTAATACCACCCATAAATCGGTGTATAGTTCATTACCAAACTCCCCGCAAGTATAACCTGAGATGCAAAATTAGTGCAATCGCCGCCTAGATTTTCAAAATCTAAGTACAACGGGTTGCGATCGAATGCCCATTTATGTGCATATTCCACAGCATTTTCTCTATTGTATGCTTTTATATTTCTGCCATATCCCATTTTCTACGCTCCAAAATAAGCCTTCTTCTACATAATTATGAGAAATGGGGTCCTGATGTTAATATTTTGTCACTAAAATAAATAAATAATTTTCCTAGTCAAACATCTTATTATATTGATTGATCCCCCAAAAAAACTGTGGTATAATTTTTATATTAAGAGATTTAATTAGTTTCCTGACTCATGTTCTCCTTTTAAATTTGGAAGAATACGTCTCGAATAGGTTAAATCCAAATTATGAGGAGGGCTTTATAATGGCAGACAAAACGTTAACCTGCAAGGATTGCAATGCCGAGTTTGTTTTTACAGAAGGGGAACAGGCATTTTACGCTGAAAAGGGGTTCCAAAATGAACCTCAAAGATGTCCCGATTGCCGTCAGGCTAGGAAACAACAAAGAAGGAACAGCAATCACAACAGAGGAAGTAGGGGTTCAGGAAGAGACTTTGGAAATCAATGGTAATCCATCGGTTTTAAAATATTCAACTTGAAATCATTTGGGCGGAAAATGTTTAATCATTTTTCGCCTTTCTATATCCGTAGCACAATTATTTTTTCTTCCTGAACGGAAAAATACCCAGAATTGTCTTTATTATTTCGCCAGCAATACTTATAAAATCAAGCACATTCTCCACATTCCCAGTCAAGGAGAACAAGGTATCGAAAACGGAGGTTTCGACCGTTTCCACCGTTTCCCCGATTTTATCAACCCCATGCTTAATTCCTAATGTTGTATCATTTATATTTTGTGCGATCTGGGGTAATGTCTCTACGGTTTGAGAAATGTTTTCTTCATTCTTTTCCAAGAGAGCATCTATCCTTCTAATAAATTTATTTATGTTCAAGAATGTGACAATAACGATCCCAATCAGGACTGCCCCCAGCATGTATAAAATAAAATTAGCAAGCTCATAAGGTATTGTTATGGACATTTTATTTCCTCCTTTGTACATTTAAAATGGGATCCCCAGTTGCCAAACCTGCTCCCCCCATATTCTTTCCACTGTTTTTATCAGACTTTGGGGACACTACAAGCCCGTAATCCCATTCCTATCTTTTGTTAAGCGGTATTGCATAAAACTAAATAATAGGGGGAAACAAATAGCAAATTCGGTTTCCCCCCTATTATTCAAAAAACATATATCTTTTGGTTTACTCGTTATCCCCATTATCCTGGATCTCGTTTGATTCTTCACTGCCAACTCCTATGCCGTCATCTTCTCTATCGGCTTCTCCCCTATTTGATCTGGTTTCTGCAATCTTCTCTTTTATATCGCCTACCGATTCCCTTATAGTCTCCATAGCCTTCTTTGAGGCCTCAGTTATCTTGCCTGCTGCCTTTTTTGTGTTGTTAGTAATGGAGCCTGCTGCTTTTTTTGCATTATCGGCGATCTCTTCCCTGGTCTCCTTTCCGGATTTCGGTGCTAGCAAAACGCCTGCTGTCAACCCAACTAGGGTTCCTACTCCAACTCCAACCGCCGCTTTTTTGGTTGCTTCTCTTCTTGCTGCCCTTTTCTTCTCTCTTCTTTTCCTTTCAATTAGGTTCTTTAGCATCGCGGGAGATACCTCCTTATTTTAATATAAAACTCGCCTATATATATTATACGACACTTTGGAGAAAATTCCTAGCATAAATCCCATACCCAGTTAATACGAAGAAATAAAATAAAGAAACCCTTTTTAAAATGTCCCTTTATTGTTATCATATAAATATAAACAAAAATTCTTTAAACACAAAGGCAGGTTATTATGGAAAACAAAGATTTCAAGGAACTGCAAAGCATTTTTACCACATTTTTTAAGATAGGTGCTTTTACATTGGGAGGAGGTTATGCCATGCTTCCTTTGATAGAGAAGGAAGTTGTTGAAAATAAAAACTGGTCAACTCGGGAAGAAATAATTGATATATTTGCTGTAGTGCAATCACTCCCAGGCGTAATAGCAATAAATACTTCAATATTCGTGGGCTATAAAAGGGCGGGACTTAAAGGAGGTATTGCTGCTGCATTGGGTGTTGTGCTTCCCTCTTTTTTAATCATACTTGCCATCTATCAAGTCCTTTTTGCCATAAGTGATAATATATATATAGCAAGAGCCTTTGCCGGGGTGAGAGCTGGGGTCACGGCTCTAATCTTGGTAACAGCCATAAAACTTATAAAAAGCACAGTAAAAAATTTCTCCTCAGCAATAATTGCTATCTTGGCCTTTGTGCTTATATTGTTTTTTGATAATAATATGCTTATAATACTGTCAGGAATAGTTTTGGGGGTAGTGAGATACTTTATATCTTGCATAAGAAAACCTAGAGGGGAATATAAATCATGATTTATTTGTTGTTGTTTTGGACATTTTTAAAAATAGGGGCTGTCAGCTTCGGTGGGGGCTATGCGATGATACCTTTGATTCAGGAACAAATGCTGTATCTGGGTTGGATGAGCTCCGAAGAATTTGCAAATATATTGGCTGTATCAGAAATGACCCCAGGCCCCATAGCAACAAATACCGCAACTTACGTGGGGGCAAAAGCCGCCGGAATTCTTGGCTCGGTATCGGCAACTATGGGAGTAACGTTTCCATCCTTTTTTATTGTGATCATTATCGCTCGTTTTCTTACTCAGTTTAAGGAAAACAAAATTGTAGATTCCATTTTGAAAACAATAAGACCTGTAACCATAGGCCTAATTTGCTCCGCCGTAATATTTTTAGCCCAAACATCATTATTCCAAATAGAAATTACTTTTTCTACATTAATAGAAGGTGTATTGGGAGGTTTTTCGGGCATTTTGCATGCCATACGGCTAGATAAGGCCGGCATTTTTATATTCTTTGTCATTTTTGTGGCTACAGCCAGATTTAAATTGCACCCCGTGTTTGCTATTTTGTCTTCCGGACTTTTGGGTTTCCTTTTCTATATTATCTTCGGTGCTTTATAGCCTCAATAAAAATTTCTTTAAAAAGCATGAAATTCGCCTGCAAATAGTATATAATTGTAGATGGAATAATAAAAAAACACATTTAAAAATAATTTCACACTTGTATTTTCTATGAATTAACTACTAAAGTATAAATCCCCAATAAGATAAGTTTTAAAATATTTTATAAGGAGGTAGTTTGTATATCTATACCCTGTTGCGACATATAGGCGTATATGGTATACGGTAGCTCATGAAATTAAGATATAATGTAAGAAAGAGAAGGCGCATCCTTACATACGGGATATGTTGCCTTATAATTGCATCAATTACCTCGACAACGCTAATTTTGAGATCGGGTAATAATACTAAGCCTTCAGGTTTAATAGTTGAATCACCCTCTTCTAAGCCCGCAGGTGCCCCAGATATATCAACCGTACCAACGGATATATCTGCCACAGCACCTAAATATGCACTGGCAACCGAACCCGAGCATACACCCAACAGGGACGGTGAATTTTCAGTACCAGATACTACAAGTATTTGGGAGCCGGACGCTACTCTGGATTCTAACAATACGCCAAGACCTACTGATATACCAAGACCTATCAATACACCAAGACCTACCAACGCATCAGGGTCTATTAATACACCACGCCCTACCAATACGCCAAGGCCCATCAATACACCACGCCCTACCAATACACCAAGGCCCATCAGTACACCACGCCCTACCAATACACCAAAGCCTATTAATATTGCGCAAAATGTTACTCTATCCTCCCTTGATAACGCTGGTGTAGGGATTTCGTCGCAGATTCCCATAAACTTAAGGCTTATGAATGCTTCCAGTTCAGATCTTAAGCTTTCGGATGTGAAGATAAGATACTTTTACACTATTGATAGTGAAGATACACAAAATTTTGCTTGCGATTGGTGTTCTATCGGGGATATAGGTACAACTGGCCAATTCGTAAAGTTAACTCCCCCAAGAAATGGTGCTGATCATTATGTAGAGATTGGTTTTACTGATAACAGGGCTATCCTCGCCCCTAATGGAAGCATGGATATCAGGGTAAGAGTATGGAAAACGGATTGGTCTAATTACATACTAGATAACGATTACTCCTCCAATTCCAGCCAAGTCGCCGTCTACATATCGGGCCAACTCGTATTTGGTAGCGAACCGTAAAAATAAGCTGTGCTTGTATAAATAAACAAAGCTCGATCTAAAAAGAGTCAAAAGGGTAAGGCAAAAACCTGTTTGACTCTTTTATATTTACCTTATTATCCCCCAATAATATGCTTAAAATCCCGAAGAATGTACGGTTCTTGGAAATGCTATTACATCTCTAATATTGGTCATCCCAGTAATATACATGATTGCTCTTTCAAAACCAAGGCCAAATCCCGCATGTTTGGTACCCCCAAATCTCCGGAGATCCAAGTACCACCAATAGTCTTCCTTGTTTAAACCGAATTCCGCCATTCTGTTCTCTAAAAGTTCTAGCCTTTCCTCCCTCTGACTTCCCCCAATTATTTCTCCCACTCCCGGCACCAAAAGATCCATCGCGGCAACAGTCTTATTATCATCATTAAGCCTCATATAAAAGGCCTTTATATCCTTGGGGTAATCGGTAACAAACACTGGCTTACTAAACACATGCTCAGTAAGATACCGCTCATGTTCCGTTTGAAGATCTATGCCCCAGCTTACAGGATAATTAAAATTTTTGTTGGATTTTATAAGTAGTTCAATGGCTTCAGTGTAGGTAATTCGGGCAAATTCCGAATTTACTATATTATTTAACCTATCAATTAGCGTTTTATCGATGAACTTATTGAAGAATTCCATTTCCTCAGGGGCATTTTCCATACAATAGCCCACGATATACTTTAGCATATCCTCCGCAAGCTGCATGTCATCTTCCAAATCAGCAAATGCTATCTCGGGTTCTATCATCCAAAATTCGGCTGCGTGTCTTGCTGTATTGGAGTTTTCCGCCCTAAAAGTAGGTCCAAACGTATAAATATTCTTAAAAGCCATGCAATAAGTTTCACCTTCCAATTGTCCGCTGACAGTTAGATGCGTTTCTTTATCAAAAAAGTCTTTTGCGAAGTCTACTTTCCCTTCAGGCGTTTTGGGTATATTGTCCATATCCAAGGTTGTAACCCTAAACATTTGACCTGCACCCTCTGCATCACTTCCCGTTATAATAGGAGTATGTACATAGACAAAATTTCTTTCCTGAAAGAATTTATGTATCGCAAAAGAAGCAAGGGATCTTATTCTGAACACTGCAGAGAAAGCGTTTGTCCGAGGTCTCAGATGGGCAATGGTTCTTAGAAATTCAAAGGAATGCCTCTTCTTTTGAAGGGGATAATCGGGCTCCGACAGCCCCTCAATTTGAATATTGGTGGCTTTCAGCTCAAAAGGCTGCTTAGCATTAGGGGTCCCAACAATCCTCCCGTGCGCCATAATAGCGGAACCTGCAGGAAGTTTTGTTATTTCCTTAAAATTATCAATATTATGTTCTTCAAATACAATCTGAATGTTTCTAAAAAAGGTACCATCATTGAGCTCAATAAAACCAAATACCTTGGAATCTCTTATTGTGCGAACCCATCCCGATACAGTTATATCCTTATCCAGGTATTTTTCAGTCTCCCTATAAAGTTTTTTAATTAATACCGTCTCCATTTTCTACCCCCATATTATTAGTGTTTCAGCATGAATTGTAAACTGATATTGCGTATTTATAAAATTATTCTCTAGTATATGGATGTGTTTTTTATATCATTATCCAAAATATTATTTTTAGTCACCTATTATATCTTGTCTTCTGAGACAGCAAACTATAACAAGTAAATATTTGCACTTTTGCACACATCAATGGTCGAATCGGGCCAGACCGATGCTTGAACTTCGCCGACATGAGCTTTTTTAAGAAAATACATACATAGCCTTGACTGACCTATCCCTCCCCCTACCGTGTAGGGTAATCTCTTGCTAAGAAGATCCTTATGGTAATCAAGCTCTTTTTTTTCTAGGCAACCAGATTCCTTTAGCTGGCTTATAAGGGAATCCTCATCAACCCTAATCCCCATGGACGATATCTCAAGAGTGGTTTCCAAAAGGGGATACCACAACAATATGTCTCCATTTAATGTCCAATCATCATAGTCGGGTGCTCTCCCATCGTGCTTTATGCCCGACTCAAGATGTCCACCAATTTTTGAAAGAAATACCGCCTTCTTTTCTTTGCATATGGCATCTTCCCTTTCCTTGGGTGTTAGCAAGGGGTACATATCTTCAAGTTCTTGAGTTGTAATGAAAAATATATCCTCAGGAAGTTCTTTAGGTATGCAAGGATAATCCCTATGGATCATAGACTCGGTATCTTTTAAGACATTATGTATTTTTAGTACTATACTTTTTAGCTTGTCCTCCGTGCGCTCTTCTTTTTTTATTATAGCCTCCCAATCCCACTGGTCAACATATATTGAATGAAGGTTATCTAATTCTTCGTCTTTCCTTATGGCATTCATATCTGTGTAAAGGCCTTCTCCACTCCCAAAGCCATATCTTTTCAGTGCCACCCTTTTCCATTTGGCTAAAGAATGTACTATCTCAACATTCCTGCCACCAATAGATTTAACTTTAAAATTTACGGGTTTCTCTACCCCACTTAGGTTGTCATTCATTCCTGTTTCGGGTCTTACAAAAAGCGGAGCAGAGACGCGAGTCAAATTTAATGCTGATGCTAAAGATATCTCAAAAAAATCTTTTATTTTTTTAATCGCTATTGCCGTATCTTTGATAGACAAAGTCGGACAATAATCCTGCGGAATTTTTAGCCCATTCAATTTCTTCATCACCCAACGCTTTCTAGTTTATTGTTAACAAAATAACCAATTCACATTATACCACTTAACCCTCCTAAATTCCAATAGTTATACCCCTCTTTCTACGGTAATTGCATGAAATTTACCTAGACTAACAAATCCCTAAAGAATTTTTTAAAATTTGTACTGCCCATTTTCATCTAAATTAAGCTCCAAAATATGTGTAGCAGCATCCTCATCAAGGTTTTCATGTGCCAATATCTCCACTTTTTTCGCATCCTCCGAAATAGACTCAAATCTTATGCTAAATCCCCCCAAAGCACTTACAGGTTTTGTTCTGATAGACCCATACTCCTTACATATCCATAGACTTTCGTCATCACTATCATATTTTATAGGTTGTACTTTCGTAACCCCGTTTTCCTCTATTTTATATGCATTAATTTGAACTGATCTACTTCCCTCCCAAAGATCCCTGCCATAAATAAACAACATGAGTTCTCCACCTACATCCACCATTCTATGCTCTTCTGAAAGCAATAACGGACCATTCTTTTCAATTATGTCAACTAAATTGTATGGCTTGTGTTTAATAACTTTCCACGAGGTGTAATTACCTAATCTACCATATCCATATGTATAATCAGACTTATCATATTCAACTAAAATATACTCGGGATATTCAGATACATTGATGCCGCTAATATTATCTATAAAATCAATATCTTTGCTATCCAGATCATTGGCTGATAAATATTGTTCTAGTAATTTCATAGCATAATCTATGTATTTATCGGCTTCCAATATATCTACATTTTTACCTACTTCATGAGCCTTATTTATATTTGTTTTTACAGAATTTAAAATCTCATTGTTATCGGATAAACCATCCCCATCAATGTTTTTATTTGGGTTACCCTCATTTACACCAGGTAAAGTACACCCCACAAACACAAGCATTAAAATTGCTATCACTAATACTTTAATTCTATCCATAATTCCCCTCCATCTTTTTTACTATGTCAAGCTATTTCATAAAGCCATGCCCTTATTTTTGATTTATAGCCATAGTACGATTACCTCCTTACATAGAAATAGTAGTTTATAAAAATATTATAACATAAAATATCCTAGTGTTAGGCAAAATATATCTTGCTTGCTTAGGTGTTTTTATAATAATGCCAGAAAATAAAACAGACAAAACATCTAAAATAAGTTTGAATAGTGCTATAGAAAAGAGACGCAGTTTCAAAGCTGAAAAGGTTTAGCCAACGGGAAATGGCAAAGCGTTTAGGTGTATGTTCTGCCACATTAAACCAAGAGTTAAAACGGGGGAAAGGTGATATTACTAGATAGCAAATAGCGTAGAGTAGTTAGTTATTCGGCCATGAAGGCATAAGATGATTATGATGATAAGGCAAGTACTAACTTGGCAGCATCCTTAGGCGTTTCCCATCTTCCACTTGGAAACATCTTGACAACTACTTTATAGTCTTCTCCAAAAAGATATCCTGTATCTGTAGGTCTGGGATTAATACAATTTACCCGAATATTTTGTGGAGCAAGTGCTACGGGCACCTGTTTACACAAACCAATAATTGCTTCTTTTGAAACAGCATAGGCAATCTCATTTACCATAGGCCCCAAATATTATCCGCAACCCCATCTTTATACCTGAACTCTTTAGTCTTTAAAAGACCATTGTAAGGATAAATCATGAATTCATTATCAGGAGAACTTATAAATAAAGAAACTCCATTTTTAAGATTCGCAATATCTCCTTCTATTTCAAATCCTTTCATTTTAACAGCAAAGCAAAAATTTTTACTCTTTTTGTTTTGCTTCCCATCATAGAAATATATTTTTTCATAGTATTCGGAATCGAATTTTTT
>JAAZML010000168.1 GCA_012798835.1 Clostridium sp. | reverse complement strand
CCGGAGTTGCAGCAGGAGTCTTAGTTGGTGTAATGGCCGGAGTTGCAGCAGGAGTCTTAGTTGGTGTAATAGACGAAGTTGTAGAAGGAGTCTTAGTTGGTATAATGGCCGGAGTTGCAGCAGGAGTCTTAGTTGGTGTAATGGCCGGAGTTGCAGCAGGAGTCTTAGTTGGTGTAATGGACGAAGTTGCAGCAGGAGTCTTAGTTGGTGCAATGGCCGAAGTTACAGCAGGAGTTCTTATGGGTGTAATAGTCGGAATGGTAGAAGGAGTCTTGGCCGGTGGTGTAGTGTGAGAGGCTGCATTACCAGTCCCAGTGGGTCGTTTTAGAGATGAATTATCAGATGTAGGTGTGGGATTTAAAGATGTTCCATCCGTTATCACACCTGGTGTGACCCAAAGAGGAGGATCCTTTACAGGTGTTACAGTTGCATAAGGTGGAATCGGCGTGTTATCGGGTATAAATGGTGCCTTCGATATAATCGAGCCATCCGGAGAACCGGTCATATCGTATTCTATTATGCTAAGAATCGAGGAAATATTCCCACTTTTTACCTCCTCTATTTCTATATCAATACCTTTATTTTTTGCTTCATTATATGCAGCATATCTTCCCATGGAAAGGCCCTTTTGATGGGCTGTGTTTCTTGAAACAGGATCAGATATGACAGTTTTGGAATCTATACCCAATACCTCGGCAGCCAATTTACAAGAATCCAGGAGAACTTCAATATTTTCAGTTGCTGTGGGCTCTTTACTATGCTTGGAATTAATTGATGCCGAAAAGAGTATAGTGCTATCGTTAGAATCTAAATAACCTTTCTTTTTAGAATTTTCAAGTATATTTGTTAGGGCATTATAGATAGGAAGACCCTTGGATTCTGTCTCATCAATGATAGTTTGAGCATCAGTATTGAGGGCTTTAGTTTTGATTACATTTTTTTCATTGTCAATTATCAGTTCAAGACTAGGGTTTATATCAATATCTATGTAGGCATATTCCCTTGGGAAAAGGAAGAAATTCATTCCAAAGGAGAATACCAACAGAAGCACAGCTGCAATAGATGTTAAGGAATTTACTAGTTTTAGTTTTCCCAATTTAGAGGGATGGGTATCCCTATATAGATCACGATATCCGAAATCTACTTTTTGACCCCGGCTCATTCCGGGTTTGGATTTTAGCTCTACAAAATCAAATTTATCAGTCATTACCAGTGTTTTATCACTAGAAACTTTCAAAATAAGACCGCTTTTAGTAATTGAATTTTTATTTTTTACGCAGTTCAATATCCCCACCTCCAAATTCCCCAATGTCCAGAAAATCCTTAAGCAAATGGAAATCGTAACCCAATATTATGGAAGCAGCGATAATAAATGCACGATTCCTTTCAATGGTCTTTTTGTTGACCTTAACAACTTCCAATAGCCTTGTTTTGGGTAAATTCCCAGTATCCGAGAGCCTGTTAAATAGTTCTTTATCGTTGGCAATTACCCTAGCAATGCTTATACACAGGGACTTAGAATCCCTATGCTTAGGTGAAGCGTTGACCAAATCCTCGAAATTAATTCCGGATTCACGAAGTTTTTCTTCAAAGAGTTCAATTTCACGGGCTATTTCGTACCTACTTTCCACATCGTCTTCTGATCTTGGCATAATATGATCCTGATAATTGCCTTCATCATCTTCAAAATATGTAAAAGGGTATACATTACAATGTTTTTTTTCATTGCGAGCATAATCAATAAGTCTCCTCTTCATTACAAGGGTCGCAAACTTCAAAAAATGGGGGTTTTTTTGCTCATTGAAGCTATCAATAGCTTCGTTGAAGGCACAAAGACCGACACTAAATTCATCGCTGTTTTTAATATCTACAAACCCGCCGATAACACTAGAGGTAATTTTTATTATGTAGGGCATGTAATTATTGATGAATTCGTTTCTCAATGATATATCCCCACCTTTTATATTTTTTATTATTTGTGTAACATCCCCCCCAAATGCCGTGGCTTTTGGGGTATTCCCCTTGCTTTCAGGGGATAATGAATTAATCAAATAATTTCACCCCTCGATTAAAGTGTTAGAGCTTACAAAAATGTCCTCGCAATTGACATTGAAATAACATGTACCTAAGATGATTATAACACACTCAACTTTAATTGAGATAAAAAGGGATGGAATTAAAAAAATATTTTTTTTATTTTCTGTGCAAAGCAGTCTTTATATTTATTCGTAAGGCAATTCGTTTTCTGGGGGGTTTTAAAACAAACAAAAAATAAGTACAGGTTTTAAAGGAATAACACCCTAAAACCCACCCAAAATTATAAGCGATTTCGCATATATAGTATTAGAGGAAGACTTTATTTTTAGGCAACTATTGGCTATGTATATGCGATACTGCATGTTTTTTGATTCTGATGCCTATACAATAAATATGATATAATTGTGTTGTAACATGTCTGTTGTTTTATTTGTGGGTTTATGGGTTGTATGTACACTTAAATTTTTACATATAGACAAATTTAATTTTTAAAGGGGGAAAAGTTGTGAAAAGAAGCTTTAAAAAGGGGTTTGTTGCTCTGCTCACCATTTCTATTCTCAGTGTGTATTTGCTTTCCGCAGTTTTAAATGTATCAGCTGCGGGAGAGCCCCAAAGCAGCACCTATCCGTATGGATTTGCTTCCCTAGCTGATAACCAGCAGGAGGCGGCTTCGGTGCTAAAGAGGGAATGGGAAGATTGGAAGGCCAAAATGGTCACATCAAATGGTGCGGGTGGACACAAAAGAGTTCAAAGGGATGCTTCGACGGGTTATGATACTGTATCCGAGGGGCTTGGTTATGGGTTGCTTTTAGCCGTCAGTTTTGATGAGCAAAATCTATTCGATGATTTATATGGCTATGCCAAATCGCATTTCAATGGGAATGGGCTTATGCATTGGCATATTGATGCCAATAACAATGTTACATCCCACGATGGGGGACACGGGGCGGCCACCGATGCTGATGAGGATATAGCATTAGCTCTTATATTTGCCGATAAACGGTGGGGGAGCGGGAGATACAACTATGGTGGGGAGGCAAGAACCCTCATTAACAACTTATACAATCACTGTGTAGAAAATGGCTCTAATGTTTTAAAGCCCGGGGATGCATGGGGGGGGTCATCAGTTACAAACCCTTCATATTTTGCCCCAGCCTGGTACAAAATATTTGCAAAGTTTACGGGCGATAACCGGTGGAACCAGGTTGCAGATAAATGCTATCAGATAGTTGACGAAATAAAAAAATATAATAATGGCACTGGGCTTGTTCCAGACTGGTGTACCGCAAGCGGGACACAGGCATCGGGTCAGGGTTATGACTACACATACGATGCTACACGTTATGGCTGGAGGACGGCTATAGACTACTCCTGGTTTGGAGATAGCAGGGCCAAGGAAAATTGCGATGCTTTAACCCGATTTTTTAGTAAGGAAGGTGCGGGTGGAATTGGCGATGGCTATACAATTCAAGGTTCAAAGATAGGGAACAATCACAATTCTTGTTTTATTGGTTTGGTAGCCGCCTCAAGTATGACGGGGTATGATCTCAATTTCAGTAAGGAGCTTTACAGGGAAACCGTTGCTGTTAAAGAGGAGGACCATTATGGATATTATGGAAATAGCCTTAGATTATTAATGTTACTGTATACAACCGGTCATTTTCCAAACTTTACCGAAGACATAGTCCAGCCAACGCCTACCGCAACACCAATACCTACCGCAACGCCAATTCCAACAATAAGACCGACTCCCACCCCTACTCAGTCTATTTTATATGGGGATATCAATGGTGATGGAGTGATAGATGCAATGGATTTAACTACCCTAAAAAGGTATATCCTTAAAAATCCAGTAAATATAAATGTGCTGGCTGCAGATGTAAATCGTGATTCTAGCATAGATGCGAATGATGTAATAATATTAAAAAGGTATTTGCTAAGGGCAATCCCCGTATTGCCTTACTAAGATTTTGCATTTTTCTGGATGTATGAAGGTGCGGGGGCATTAGTCCCCTGCACTTTTTGTATATCTTTAGGATATTAACCATCGGATGTACATTTATTTCAGAAAAGACATTGGTTTCAGCATTTTTATACTTGAACCTACCTGAACCTTGGTTTGTTATTTTGCATAGGTTCCTTTTGAGGAATTTTTGAAATGTTAACAGGATGCTGTTAATCCCCTGCCCATATACATCAAAAATTAAATACTATACGAATAACTATTAGGGAAGCTTTAATCGAATGAACAAATCTAAAATATTTGCTTTTATACAATATGTTTTTGTATAATTAGTTATTGAGGGGAGGTTGGTTTGCATATAAGAAGGTTCTCTCTATAAGGGGACTGCTTATTTATATGCGGCATTAATTATGAAATGGTATTATAAATCAAGATTAAAAAGACGTGTTATAAAAATATTGTTTTTTACGATATTATTTTTTGTTGTCTTACCTGCAATTATTTTTTATATTTTTCAAGATAACACAGAGGGTATATTCACGCTTATATTTAGCCCGGGGAAAACGCCGTTTCCCACCGAAACGATTAGCCCTATACCTGAATCAACCCCGTCATTAGTGGCAACGGCAACACCGATATTTACATCGACTCCAACACTTGAACCAACGTTGGAACCAACATCTATCCCAACACCAGAACCAACACCAGAGCCGACATTGGATCCAACAGCGACCCCAGCATCCACTTCAACGCCGACCCCGACAGCGACCCCAAGATCGACCCCGACACCGGTGCCGACACCAGCCCCAACAGCCATACCGAAACCGGAAAGGAATATAGCGGTTTTATACAAAAATGCCAATCATGTATCTGCTGTCAGCAGAATTTCCCCTGTTTTCAAGATTATCAACCGGGGAAATACCAATGTAAAACTCGAAGACATACAGATACAGTATTATTATACAAATGAAGGCGGAATTGATCAGACTTTTTGGTGTAACGAATTTTCTGGGGGAGGGGTGGAACGGGATAGCTCTCAAGTACATGGCAGCTTCCTAAAGTTGAAAACACCCAAGGATAATGCTGATTATTGTCTCAGGGTAGGGTTTTATGCAAAGGCAGGTGTGTTAAGACCTGGCGAGAGTGTAGAAATATCAGTGGGTTTTTCTAAAAATGATGGTTCTCTTTATCAGCAGGAAGGGGATTACTCTTACAATAATGCGAGCAATGCATTTATTAGCTGGGAACGTATTGCCGTTTATATGTCGGGTAAGCTGGTATCTGGAAGAGAACCATAAATAGGAAGAAGGCATGCATGGGAGGGGAAAAGGGTCTTGATAGGGGTGCGAAAAATTGACCCTATACAACTACCTTGTTTTCCCCCATGAAGCCTACTTATTAGTCTAACATACTCCTGAAAAGGTGATGCTGGTAGCTTAAAGTAAGAAGAGGCATTGTCAAAAGAACGATTTGAAAAAGTCACCTATACTTCTAAAGACCCTGCCCCAAAAACCAAGACGATCTATATTTTCGGCAGTGGAAAGAGTTAGTTCTGTTAGGAGCTGGTCATTTAGCCGAATTTCCATCTTACCTACTGGGGTACCCGAAATAACGGGGGCCTCTATCAAATCTTTATCCTTCAAAATTAATGTTTCCAAGTCCTTTTCTCCATCGATGGGAATAACAACGGTAACATCTTCGTCAATAATTAAAGGCACGGAGGATTTGCTTCCATTTTTTACTCCTATATTGTCTACCTTTTCGCCCGCATTCCCCAAAGTAACTTGCTTGAAATTTTTGAAACCATAATTTAAGAGCTCTTGAACAGCCTTTGTTCTTTCCATTTCATTTTCAGTTTTTAGTATGACTCCTACAAGTCTTAGCCCGCTTTGTTGTGCCGTGCCAACTATACAATACCCAGCTTCCTCGGTCCAACCTGTTTTTAATCCATCGGCACCCGGGAAAATGCCGAGCAAGGGGTTACGGTTAAATTGACGAATACCTCCGAAAGTAAACTCTGTCTGCGATTCCAATTCCAAAATTTCTGGAAACTGTTCTATTAGATACTGGGATAAGATGGATATATCCCTAGCACTCATTATATGGTTAGGATCGGGCAAACCATTGGAATTTACAAAGTTTGTGTTTAACATACCTAATTCTTTAGCCCGCTTATTCATAACCCCAACAAATGCCTCTTCACTCCCATACAGGTATTCCGCTAATGCAACACACCCATCATTTGCAGAAACAACGGAAATGCCCGTCATGATATCTCTATAGCTTACCCTTTCACCTATAGGTAAGAACATTTTAGAACCGCCCGTACTCCAGGCGTTTTCTGATACTACAACCCAGTCATCCCAAGAGATTTCTTTGTACTCCAAAGCCTCAAAGCCAATCAGAAGGGTCATAATTTTAGTTATGCTTGCAGGGGGCATTGGCACATCGGCATTTTTTTCGTAAAGAATCTGGCCGGTGGAGGCATCA
Organism: Clostridium sp.; assembly: GCA_012798835.1. Classification (GTDB taxonomy): domain Bacteria; phylum Bacillota; class Clostridia; order Acetivibrionales; family Acetivibrionaceae; genus Hungateiclostridium. Next base: position 22,635 of record JAAZML010000168.1, on the reverse strand, counting down.
ATTAGTATAGCCGATTCAGCGGAGGATACAAACTGTGCAAAAATACTTATCTGGAATGCTGACACAAAAAATATAAATATGATTAGGATAATAAAAAAACGAAATACTTTGTTACCCATTTTGTATGTCACTCCTGTTAATTAAATTGGTATGCGGTTATAAAAGAAATGTTATATCTGATATTATGTTAACATTAACTTATTAACATTAGCAAATGTAAGATATGTATGACTTGGCGGATTTGGGCATTAGGGGAGTCATGGAAAGGCAAAAATATACCGAGAGTTTAAACCCTCGGTATATTCCGCCCATAAAATATCTCGGTCATTTCCTTCCGTAATTTCTGCTTTATTTTCCTACGCTGGTTAGGATGGAGTTCTGATTTAGTTGTACCGAAAAGATAATTACTAAGATCGAACTCTTTTAAAAGCATCTTTGTATGAAAAATATGCTCCTGATATACGTTCACATCTATCATATGATAAATTTCCTTGGTGTCGTTTGATATATAATTTTGGATGGAATTTATCTTATGATCTATAAATAGCTTTTTCCCACCCACATCTCTTGTAAAGCCCCTTACCCTGTAATCAATGGTTATAATATCTGAATCAAAACTGTGGATTAAATAATTAAGAGCCTTAAGTGGGGAAATACGGCCACAGGTTGAAACATCTATATCGGCTCTAAAGGTACTTATCCCATCGTCCGGGTGGCTTTCAGGGTATGTGTGTACAGTGATATGGCTCTTATCTAAATGGGCAAGAACCGTATCCGGGAGAGGGCCGGGTGTCTCCGCAATTGAGGAGGAATCTATGGGTTTATTGTGAACCTTTTCTTCGGAAATAAGCATCGTAACGCTTGCACCTTGGGGTTCGTAATCCTGGCTTGATATATTTAGAATGTTTGCACCAATTATCTTGGAAACATTCGTTAGGATTTTTGTAAGTCTTTTTGCATTATATTGCTCGTCTATATATTCTATATAACCCTTGCGATGCTCTAAATCTTTGGCATAGCAAATATCATATATATTGAAGCTCAAGGTTTTTGTAAGGTTATTGAAACCATACAATTTTAATTTTCTCAATGACTTAATTTCCATGACATTCTCCTTATATAAAAAGCATTTTTATATTTTACTATATTATTATAAAATTATAATAGCATTTTGTAAATGGAATTATTACAATATATCAAAAACAAAATAGGCTGGTAGACATTCCTTGCATCAAATTACTTGGGGCTGGGTATTTTCGAAATAAAATTGTCTAATGGGAAAGTACAATATTGTGGGCAAGTATTCCAAAATGCATTGGAGAAAGTTTGGGAAATTACATAGAGGATACGGATTACATGCATCGTTGTAAAACATATAAATATCTTGTATAATGGGTAGGATGGAAATTAGGGGATGCATTAAATATTTTGTCAATTGGAAAGTTCACTATCCCTAATACAAAGGAGGGGGAAAACCCGATTATATTACCTATGAATCGGGAAAACATATATTATGAAGACTATAAAACAATTAGGAAAACATTTCAAAGAAATTGATGGAAATATGTGGCTTGTGGAGAACGATAGGGGTAATTTAAAAATAGATTACAAGATTAAATCTATTATTTCATCTACAAAATCGCCCTATCAGCAGGTGGATATTATCGAGCTATATGATTTTGGCAAATGCCTAGTTCTAGATGGTGTGGTACAATCAACAGTTTTGGATGGCCATATATATAACGAAATGATTTCCCATATACCCATTGTGACTCATGGGTCAGCTAAAGATGTTCTTATAATAGGGGGCGGCGACTGTGGAGTTGCAAATGAGGTGTTGAAATACAATGGTGTAGAAAGAGTAGATCTTGTTGAAATTGATGAGCAGGTGGTGAATGCCTGTATAAAACATATACCGGAAATTGCAGGAACCACACCGGATGACAGTAGGGTAAATTTTATATTTGGGGACGGGGTAGAATTCGTAAAGGATAAAAAAAATTGTTATGATGTTATAATAATTGATTCATCAGATCCCGTTGGTCCAGCAGTGCAGTTGTTTTCTGATGTTTTTTATACCAATGTAAGAAACTGCCTTAGAGGGGACGGGATAATGGTATGTCAAAGTCAATCCCCGGTGTTTAATAAGGATATACTAGGGAATGTTTACAGCAGCTTGAGTGAACTTTATCCCATAGTTAGGATTTATAAGACTGTTGTTCCAAGTTATCCTGGTGGAATGTGGAGTTTTACGCTTGCTTCCTTAAAAAGTGATCCAATTAAGGCGGATGCTAGGGGACTTAGGGGAAATACCTCGTATTTAAACGACGAAATTTTCAAATCATGTTTTTCACTTTCAAACATGGTAAAGGAGATTATAGGTTGAGTGGAAAAGCTATAAGGAGCAAATACTTGCTTTTAAAGCGATGATTACATGTTGTACAGGTCGGATGTTTTTGGAATGTAAAAACATAAGTTTGGGTTGGATATCGCATTTTTGGTGACGGAAAGGGGTACAAATATTAACACTAATCAAGAAATTGAAATTATTTTCGAAGATAATCACTTGCTGGTAGTGAGAAAGCCTGTGAATATGCTCACCCAAAGGGATAGAACAGGTGATGTTGATATACTTACTCTTTTAAAGGAGGATTTAAAAAAAAGATACAACAAGAGGGGTAATGTTTATTTAGGGTTGGTACACCGATTGGATCGCCCTGTAGGGGGGGTAATGGTTTTCGCTAAAACCTCCAAAGCGGCATCAAGAATTTCAGAGCAAATAAGAACAAGGCAGTTTAAAAAGGACTACCTGGCTGTGGTCCATGGAGTTTTGGACAGAGTCGAGGGAAGTCTAGAGAATTATCTTATTAAAGATACAAAAAACAATAGGGTAAGCACAACAAAAAGCAGCATCCCCGGTGCAAAACTAGCGTTATTAAAATACATTGTATTAGGGGTATATAAGGATTTAAGTCTTATTAAGATCCAGCTGCAAACGGGAAGACCCCATCAAATAAGAGTGCAGTTATCTGAAATAGGGCATCCCCTTTACGGAGATCAGAAATATGGATACAGCATAAACAAACCAGGACAGCAAATAGCCCTATGGTCAAATAAGATTACCATGATCCATCCGGTTTTGAAAAATGAGGTAAGTTTTAAGTGCACACCGCCGGAAAAACCCCCTTGGGTTCGATTCGCTGCTGTTCTTTTACAATAATTGCGGGGCATATACTAACTAGAACCCAAGGCGGTAACGGGTTTTTATGGGTATGTTGGTTCTATGTTTTTTCTTGCACCTTCTCCCGGCTTCACCAAAAGGAACATGAGCAATGCGGAAATTGCGTTTGCAGCAACAAATGCATAAAAGAGAATGGTATTATTGGATTTCATAAGCATTGCGGCAAACGGGGGGCCTGTAGCCACACCTAAAAGCCTTGTGCTACTTAAAATACAGGTTATACAGCCACGATACTTTTTTTCAATACCCACGGTGACCAGTGCATCAAGGCAGGGCAGGGCTGCACCGATACCTATTCCTGTAAAGGATAGGGCAACAATTAGTATTGTAAAGTTATCAAAAAAACTAAGCAAGGTTAGGGAGGATGCCGATACAATATTCCCAATCAATATAACCCATTTCATTAAGCTTTTTTGTTTTCCAATTACTTTCCCTGTAATAAAGGACGATACACAAAGAGCCAGGAGGGGGATAGCCAGTATAAGCCCTCTTTTAATGCCCTCGATATGATATTTATCCTCAAGTGTAGAGGTAAAATAGAAAAGGAAACCAAATAAAACAAACATTGCAACCAACCCACCCATGAAGACGCCGCTCAGCCATTTTCCTTTTTGCTTGAAAATATCCTTCATGTTCCCCATATATTGCCTAAAGGATTCTTTTTGGTTTTCATCGTTTTCCTTCGGGACTTTCACGAGAAAAAGAACGAGGAATAGGGATATAAGCGCAAAAACTGAAATTGCTATAAAAGGTGTAAACCAAGTTATAGCCGCTAAAGCCGCTCCCAGGATAGGGCTTAAAACTTTACCAAAGGTGTTGGAGGTTTCAATGATGCCAAGACCCTTGCTAACATCGCCTTTATCCTTGTACATATCGCCCACTGTTGGTATAACCACCGGAAAGGCCCCCGAAGATCCTATTCCCTGTATTAAACGTCCCGCTATGATTACCCAATAGGGATTTGATAAAAACCATGAGCCAAACCCTGATATGGCCCCGCCTATACTTGTAACAACCAGGCTTGGAATGATGACCTTCTTTCTTCCAAACTTATCAGAAATGTACCCGGCTATAGGTATAAGTAGAATAGATGAGAACGAATATATCGAAATTATCATGCTCGACTGAAATTTTGTTATATTGAGCCTGCTTTCGATATTAGGTAAAACGGGTATTAACATAGAATTGCCCAGGGTCATGATCAAAGGAATAGAAGCCAAAGCGGCCAGATCCCATTTTTTTTGAATCTCCATTTGAAGCCTCCCGATGTTTTTAATCATACAACTATTAATAATATAATGCCCCGATTATTATATTATTATAGACGAGGATCGAACTTCCTTATTTGACATATGTAACATAATTGCTGTAAATTATTACGATTTAGGGGCTGAAAATACGTTTTTAGGACATTAATTTTAAAAAAAATCGAATAAAGGCAGGAATAAGATATTAAATTGATAATTATATATAGTATGAAGTGAATACATAATAAAATGGGAGGAACACAATGAAGCAAACAAAAATTCTTTTTGCATCATCGGAGGTTGAGCCGTTCGCAAAAACAGGTGGATTAGCGGATGTCGCTGCTTCGCTTCCAAAGGCATTTTCTGATCTGGGATGTGATATCAGGGTAGTAATGCCTAAATACAAGAGCATACCTAGGCAGTATGTTGAGAAAATGGAGAAAATCGGTCATGTAAATGTCTATGTATCGTGGAGACAGCAATATTGCGGTATTTTAAAACTAAAGCAGGATGGGGTTACATATTACTTTGTTGACAATGAATATTACTTTGGAAGAGATGGATATTATGGTTATCACGATGAGGCGGAAAGATTCGCCTTTTTTTGCAAGGGGTTAATAGAGATACTTCCCATTATTGATTTTAAACCGGATATAATTCATTGCAATGATTGGCAAACTGGTGTTACAAGTCTCTTATTAAATGCATGGTACAGGGAAGTGGATTTTTATAGGGATATAAAAACAGTATTTACAATCCATAATCTAAAGTACCAAGGCGTTTTTCCCAAAGAGGTTTTCAATGAAGTTTTGGGGCTGCCATGGGATTTTTATAATGCTGAAGGTATAGAGTTTTTCGATAAGGTAAACTATCTAAAGTCGGGACTTTTACATTCGGATGTTATAACAACGGTCAGCAAAACCTATGCTGAGGAGATCAAGACTGATTTTTACGGTGAAAATTTAAACCATGTATTGGATAAAAGATCTGCGGATCTCTATGGGGTGCTCAACGGAATCGATATGGAAAGAAACGATCCTGCGACCGACGAAAGAATTTTTGCTAATTATTCAGTTAATAATTTGGAAGGTAAACTCCAAAACAAACATATGCTCCAAAAGACCTTAGGGCTTCAGGAAAGGATAGATATTCCGATAATTGGACTCATATCCAGACTGGTAGATCAAAAGGGATTTGATCTTATTGATTACGTTATGGGTGAGATATTAGGGCTGGATATCCAATTTGTTTTGCTCGGTGCGGGGGAGAACCATTACGAACAAATGCTAAAATATTATCAAGCAAAGTATCCGGGAAAGATTTCCGTAACCTTGGGGTACGATGCACTCCTAGCACAAAGGATATACGCTGGTTCAGATATGTTTTTGATGCCTTCACTTTTTGAGCCCTGCGGTTTGAGTCAGATGTTTAGCCTTAGATACGGGACTATACCCATAGTTAGAGAGACGGGAGGGCTAAAAGATACTATTACACCATATGATGATATCACTGGTGGAGGCAATGGTTTTACTTTTTCAAGGTATAATGCCCATGATATGCTTTTTGCAATTAAGCAAGCTGTACATTTTTATTATCACAGGGCGGCCTGGAAGCGACTTGTAAAAAAAGGTATGAGCACAGATTTCAGCTGGGAAAAGTCTGCCAAGGAATATTTGGGCATATATGGCAAACTAAAGAAAAAATAAAGAGTACATCAGTATTTCCCGGGAAAATAAACTTGATAATATCCCAGACTTAATTTAGAATGTATATGTTGCGAAAAGGATTTTGCAAATGTAAATATATTCAAAGTATTTGTTTTATAATATCAAAAACCAATAAAAAAGCCTATTGTCAAATACAAAGCAAGATCCTTTGATAAATTTCTAACAAAGCCAAACAGTGACAAAAAAACAATTTATTATAAAAGGAGAGGGATACATGAGTAAAATCAGAATGGATGTGCCGTTAGTTGAAATGGATGGAGACGAAATGACACGAATTTTGTGGCAGATGATTAAGGATAACCTTTTGCTCCCCTATATTGATCTAAAGACGGAATACTATGACTTGGGATTAAAGAAAAGGGATGAAACGGATGACAAAATAACGGTTGATGCGGCTCACGCCATTAAAAAGCATGGCGTGGGGGTCAAATGTGCAACCATTACACCTAATGCGCAGAGGGTAGAGGAGTATGATCTAAAGGAAATGTGGAAGAGCCCTAATGGTACCATAAGGGCAATTTTAGATGGTACGGTTTTTCGTTCACCAATAATCGTAGAAAGCATAAAACCTTTTGTAAGGCCATGGAGAAAACCGATATCTATTGCAAGGCATGCCTATGGTGATATATATAAAAACACAGAATATTACGTGGATACCCCCGGAAAGGCTGAAATTGTTTTTACAGCTAATGATGGGAAGGTTTTAAGGGAAACCATCCACGATTTTGATGGCCCGGGAATAGTAATGGGTATGCATAATACCGATAAATCCATAAAGAGCTTTGCCCGTGCCTGCTTTAACTACGCCCTGGATATGAATCAGGATCTATGGTTTTCCACTAAAGATACTATTTCAAAGATTTATGATCATAGGTTTAAGGATATATTCCAGGAAATTTTCGACAGCGAATATAAAAACAAATTTGAAGAGAAAGATCTTGAGTATTTCTATACTCTGATAGATGATGTAGTTGCGCGTATTGTTAGATCCGAGGGTGGAATGGTTTGGGCTTGTAAGAACTACGATGGGGATGTTATGTCTGATATGGTGGCATCTGCATTTGGAAGCCTTGCGATGATGACATCCGTTCTGGTGTCACCCGATGGAAAGTATGAGTACGAAGCGGCCCATGGAACGGTGACAAGGCATTACTACAGACATCTGAAAGGGGAAGAAACATCAACCAATTCAATGGCAACTATATTTGCTTGGACGGGCGCCTTAAGAAAACGCGGAGAACTTGATGGTATAAGGGATTTGATGAACTTTGCCGACAAGCTGGAGAAGGCTTCAATCCAAACTATAGAAAACGGTATTATGACAAAAGATCTTTCATTGCTTTCGGAAGCGGCGGATAAAAAGGTGGTAAATACAGAGGAATTCTTGCTAGAAATTAGAAATACTTTTGAGAATATGGTATAGGTTTTAATGAGGTAGATATATAGGCCTTACGAAATGATGAATGTATCGGTAACCCAGTATATGTTACATAAACATGGCAAAACATTAAATATGGGGAAAAACGTCATTTTGTAGGGCTACTATATTAAAGTATTGAGATGTCACAAATGTCATTGGTGTCCAAGGCTATCAAGGATAGTATTTGTTGTTTGGTTTTGCTCTGCAACAATTTGTTTGACCTGTTCTTTAACATCGGTTTCAATTTTCCCTATTTCTGCAGCCAGTTCTTTTTCGATTTTCCTCAGCTTTCTTTTTCTAGATCTAGGATTTAGCCTATGGTCTTTTTTAATTTTATCGGCTCTAGTTATTGATTTTTCGATTTCGAGATCGATCCGATTTTTAGCATCACTCTGAAGCTCGTTTAACTTTGTTTTGGTATCCTCCAGGATGCTTTTAATATCTAGCGTCTCAAAAGATGGGAGCGACTGATTTTCATGAAAATTTGGCTTGTATTCCATGTCATATAATGCGGGGGTATAGTTACTGTTGCGGCGACTGCTCCAGTTAATATTTTTAAATTCAATATCGGGACATGCTACAGCTAAAGAATAGCCCAGCAATATACTCATCAAGAGTGCAGATGAGAAAAATAATGTATATTTTTTCATGTCACTTTCCCCCTTTGAAATCAAAAACACCCCATAATATAAAAGACTAGCATTTCAGACAAATAGTTTCGTACTTTTGTCCTGTGTTATCGTACCACATAATGTATTTTTCGTATTTAATTATATTCTAAATAGAAAGCCAAGTCAACAGCAAAGCTTTTTATTTTGGTGACTATTGTTTATTTTGTTAGCTTACCTATTTTCTTGTAAAGATTATCTAGAACATCGGCAATCTGCTCTTTCTCGTTTTGTTTTATACTTTGGATTTTTGAATTTAGCTCCGATTCAATTATATCTTTCTCTATTTGAATTTTACGCCAGTTAAAGTAGTTATTGTTATCTATTTCTTCGGTTCTTATTTTTGCATTATAAATTTCTTGACGAATAGCAAATGTTGTACTTTCTTTAATAGTCTCGATCTTTGTCTCGGCTTTTTCTATCTCTTTTTCTATTGTCTCAATGATAGAGATATCATATTGGACATTGATTACAGGATCGATTTGAGTTGGAGTTTTGCGATTATATGGTGTTATGAACGGTGTATGCGTTGGCGGTGTTACTGGTTTAAAGGGTGTTGGTTTTGGTGTGCGGGTTGGCACTATTGCCGGTTTAGAAGGTGTTACATGTATATGCGTTGGTGTTGCTATTATTGGTTGTAAAGGTGTTGTACCCGGTGTATGAGTTGGGGCTACCTGGGAAATTGAAGGCATAGCACTCGGCGTAGCTGTAGGCAACGGGGACTCTGGTGGTGAAGGATATGTATTGCTGGATATGCTATTAGGAGTCGGTAAATTGTTATTTGTAGGGATAACGGTTTGGGTGCTGGTCACACCACTGGTATCTTCTAAGGATCCACCCTTGTCTTGGAAAACCTGAAGAATATCACTTATTTTAGCTGTCTTTACATAATTAACCGTAAGCTCTATATCTTGCGCCAAAGCCATCTTATATATCATATATCTGCCCATTGAAATATCATTTTTGGCAGAGAGTACCTTATCGTTGCGGGTTACACCGACGATGTAAGGTTCTAAATTTTCATAGCTTCTTACTGCATCATCACAAATAGCCTTAAGTCTTTGGGCATTATTTTTGGAATTCCCTCGTTTTGTAATATGCGTTGCTATAAGGATCGGGCTTCTTTTAACGGATTCTAGTGTATTAAGGGAGTCGGAATTTTTAAGAATGTGCATCAGAGCACTTTCAAGGGGTTCCGATCTTATATCAAATTCATCAGATGACAACCCAGAATCACCGTCTATTTTTTTGCTGTCAAGCACCTTATTATTTTTATCAACATAAAATTCGATGCCAATATCATCGGTGGAGATCTCAATAAGAGCATAAGTAGGGCTTTTGTCTAAAAGCAAGAAGTTGGCAATTAAAAACACAAATATAATAAGTGCAGCAACACACCCGACAAGGGGCGAATTATGTGTAATAATATTCTTTGCGCCAATTATTTCGGAGCTATCGAACTGTAATTCAAGACCCTGGTACATACCGGGTTGCCTTTTTATACGTACGATATCGCACTGCTCTGTAAACAATATGGCCTGATGGTTTTCGATATTTAAAATTGTACCGATTTGAATCATTAAGAACTCCCCCTCATTCTATGTCCTTTATATAATTTTTTAGAACATCGAGATCACCGCTTAATATAATAACTAACGCAATTATGTATTTTCTATTGCGTTCTATTGTTCTTTGACTTACATCAACGTATTTTATTAGCTTTGAATAGGGAATTGTTTTTTTTTTGTTGAATCTAGAAAGCAAAATTTCGTTCTCAGCAATGATTCTTGCAACTTTTATACACATTAGTTTTGATTTTCTATGTTTTGGTGTTGATGAAACCAGATCTTTTATTGATAAGCCAAATTTCCCCAGACCACTTAGCAGTGAGTAAAGTTCTTCTTTAATCTCAAAGCTATAAACTTGATCGTGGTGATTGCTGGCAAGGTAGCGCTCTTCAAAGTTATCGTTTTCTTCAAATTCAAGGTAAGAAAAAGGGTAAACTTTGCTATTTTTTCGATTGCTTCTCCTATAATCTATTAAACGCCTTGACATAACCTGTTGTGAAAAACTTTTAAATGAACAATTTTTTTCTTCGTTAAATTTGTCAATAGCTTCATTAAATGCCGATAATGCAATACTATACTCATCACTACTTTCTATGTCAGGGATCCTTCCTGTGGATCGAAATAACGATTTAATGATAAAAGGTCTATAGTCTCCAATAAACTTTTCCTTTAACAATTTGTCACCGTTTTTTATCCTACGCAATATATCTAAAAAGGATTCTTTTTCATGCCTGTTTTTGCCCCAAAAACTCACATTCACTCCATAACCTCCTTAGTAATAATTATTCGTATCAATTTTATCAAAGTTGTCGTGATCTTTTAACTTTTTAATATATTAGTATACTAAAAAATCAAAATTGGAAAATATGGTTAACGTTCTAGAGAATGTGGGGGAATAGGAAAAGCACCCCTGGGGCAAGGGATGCTTTTAGAAGTGGTAAAATTAATTGCAGGATATAAACCCACAGTTACAAGCAATTAATATCCATAACATATCTAAGCTGCTACGGGTATTATGCCTTACTATTAATAATACTTCGAAGCATCATATGTTTTTCTTGTCGGTAAAAAGAAAATATTTTATTTTTTATTTTTTTAGCACGCAAATACAAATAGAAAAATTGACCCAATTAATTACTGCACAGGGTCAAGGAATAGGCAAACTACATTTTTCCTTAACAATAGAATATTGAGATATTTCGTTAATACAAAATCTATTGCGACTATTTCGTCGAATTTCAAAGAAAAATTAATTGAAATATTCCTAGTTTTATCTTATGATATTCTAGGCGATAGGCGAGTGCCTTCGCTTAGAATTATATGGAGGTTTTAGTAATGTCAATGGTATGTTTAATTATTCTGGCTGCCCTTTTGGCTTTGGCTTTCGCCGCATTCAACTTCACAAGCGTGAAGAAGATGGACGAGGGCACAGATAAGATGAAGGAGATCGCTGAAGCGATCCGTATTGGTGCAAACACATTTATCAGCTATGAGTACAAGGTTCTTACTATAGTTGTTATATTAGTAGCCTTAGCCATGGCTCTTGCTACGAGCTGGCAGGCTGCAGTTGCATTGATCATTGGTGCTGTTATGAGCGGAAGTGCTGGCATGGTAGGTATGAGAGTTGCAACATATGCAAATGTACGTGTTTCCAATGAAGCTCGCAAAACGAAGGATATTGGTAAAACCGTGAAGGTTGCATTCCGCGGGGGCTCAGTTATGGGGCTCTGTGTGGGGGGCTTTGCCCTTTTAGGTTTGTTTATAGTCTATATTGTTTTCGGCATGGGGATGAACCAGCTAGATAGCATGGAGCCTATTACCAATTGGATAGGTGTTTCTTTTATACCCTTTGCAATGACCTTATCCGGTTATGCTCTTGGTTGTTCTATGGTTGCAATGTTTAACCGTGTAGGCGGCGGAATATACACTAAGGCCGCAGACATGGGGGCTGATTTGGTGGGTAAAACCGAGGCGCATATACCAGAAGATGATCCACGCAACCCCGCCACCATTGCAGACAATGTGGGAGATAATGTGGGTGATGTCGCTGGGCTTGGTTCGGATCTGCTGGAGAGTTTTGTAGGTGCAATAGCGTCAGGTATTATCCTTGCTTATTACCTAGTTATTTCCGCCCAAGTTGCTGGGAATAGTATACCGGAGAGCTTGTTATCTAAAATGATTCTATTTCCCCTTTTGTTTGTTTCGGGGGGATTAATAGCATGTTGTTTGGGAATTGCGCTCATCATATTCAAGCGCAAAATGTCAAGTGATCCCCATAAGGATCTTAACTTGGCTACATATGTTTCTGCTGCTGCGACGATAGTATCGGGTCTGGCTTTATCAAAATTACTGTTCGGTGGTTTATCCGGACTAGATGCAGTAGGTTTTTCTGCAGGCTGGATATCGCCATGGATTGCAGCCACTGTGGGTGTTATATCCGGTATTATTATTGGCGCTATTGCAGAATATTATACCTCAGCAGAATTCAAGCCTACTAAGGATTTAGCACGTTCTTCCTTAGAGGGTCCTGCACTTACCATTACTCATGGTTTGGCACAGGGAATGAAATCCTGCATGGCCCCTTCCATAGTTTTGGCTGCAGGCATTATAATTTCTTTTTATGTTTGTGGTATGTATGGTGTTTCTATGGCTGCTATGGGTATGCTATCCTTCGTAGCTGCAACGGTATCGGTTGATACCTACGGTCCCATATCAGATAATGCTGGTGGTATATCCGAAATGTCTGGCTTAGATCGTGAGGTACGTCATATTACTGATACACTTGATTCTGTAGGTAATACTACGGCGGCTATCGGAAAGGGTTTTGCTATCGGTTCCGGTGCATTGGCCGCATTGGCTTTGATGATTTCTTATTTGTATTCTTATAATGAAATTGGCACGGATCTAATTTTAAATATCATTGATCCCATGATTCTTGCAGGTGCAATTGCGGGGGGGGCATTGCCTTTCATGTTCTCAGGCATGCTAATTGATGCTGTTACCAAGGCTGCCCGCAAAATGGTTGATGAAGTTCGGCGTCAGTTCAGAGAAATCCCCGGTATAATGGAGGGGACAGCAAAGCCTGATTATAAAACATGTATAGAAATTTCATCCAAGGGAGCTATTGGGGAAATGAAGATCCCTTCACTGATGGCCATTGCAGTTCCTGTCATATGTGGTTTTATCTTTGGACCCGAGTTTGTAGGGGGCCTAATTATTGGCTGCACCATATCCTCTATTATGATAGCTATTTTCGCTGGTAATGCTGGAGGCGCCTGGGATAACGGCAAAAAGTATATTGAGGCGGATGAGATCAAAGGCCATGGAAAGGGTTCACCTGCACATGATGCTGCTGTTGTTGGCGATACCGTTGGGGATCCTCTAAAGGATACTGTCGGTCCCTGCCTTGATATTTTTATTAAGATTATGTCGACGGTTTCTCTAGTTGCGGTATCGGTATTTAGTCAGTACAATCTTTTTGATTTAATTAAGAGCTTGTTTTAACATTTACAAAAGGTTATAGAATTAAAGAAAGCTAGAATATAATTCTTAAGAATTATATTCTAGCTTTCTCATTATGTTTCATCTTCTAGCCCTATATCAGGATTTTTATATTAGCAATTAGAAATTTTAGAATATGCCCAGCCTAACCACTCACATAAAGCCTCCAGATCGGAGCTTTCAACCGTTGCACCGCACCAAATCCTAATACCGGTGGGGGCTTCTTTATAGGATGATATATCATAGGCTACTTTTTCTTCTGCAAGAAGAGCAATCATCTTTTTTATCTTTTCATCAGGTAATTCAACATTCAGACAAACGCTTGTATTAGAGCGAATTGCTTTATCGCCAGCTAAAAAGCTTATCCATTTATTTTTTTCAACGAAATTTTCGATCACTTTAAGGTTGCTTTCACTTTTAGCAATTAACCCTTGAATTCCGCCAATGGATTCCGCCCAATCCAATGCAGCCAGATAATCCTCGTTGCATAACATTGATGGTGTATTGATTGTGGAGCCCTCAAAAATAGATTCGTTGAGCTTGTCCTTTTTCTTCATTCTGAATATCTTTGGGAGGGGCCAAGATGGTGTATAGGATTCTATTCTTTCTACGGCACGAGGTGAAAGTATAAGCATGCCGTGGGCCGCCTCGCCTCCTAAAACCTTTTGCCATGAAAAGGTTGCGGCATCAATTTTATCCCAGGGGATGTCCATTGCAAATACTGCCGAGGTGGCATCGCAAAGGGTTAAGCCCTTCCTGTCATCGGGAATCCAATCCCCGCTGGGGACCTTGACACCACTTGTTGTACCGTTCCAGGTAAATACTACATCGTTATCAAAGTTGACATCGGAGACATCTGGAAAATATCCATAGTCGGCAGAGAACTTACGGATATTACTAAGTTTGAGTTCTTTTTCGATATCATACGCCCATCCACTTCCAAAGGATTCAAAGCAGATTATATCAACCCCCCTTTGCCCCAAAACATTCCACATAAGCATTTCAAAGGCTCCTGTATCAGATGCGGGAACTATGCCTACTTTATATTCATCGGGGAGCCCAAGAATCTCTTTAGTTCTGGAAATAGATTTGCTCAGCCTCGATTTACCAAGGGCACTTCTATGGGATCTACCAAGGGGTGTATCCTTTAGTAGCTCAATGGAATATCCGGCATGTTTGGCACAGGGACCGGATGAAAAACAAGGATTTTGTGGTCTTTTTATAGGTTTCATTTTATACTCTCCTTACTCTTATTTTATGTTTTAATTTAGTACTATGAGGTTTGGTAAATAAAAAAACTCCCAGTCCATAGTTAGCAGGAAAGAGAGAAAACTGTGGTGCTGTCTGAACTGATTGGATTTTATGCCAATAGCAATGCGTAATAATTACTTATTAATTTTATTATATTTTATATTGGAATGCAAGGGGGGCAAAATATTTAATTTGGTATGGGTGCTGCGGGGGGCGGAAAAGAGAGCTTGACTATTCTTTGCAGAATGTGGTAACCTACAAATTGTACTGAATATATTGTAAAGCACCTGTTTATCGGTGCGGACTATCATTGAAAAACACATTAGTTAATTATTTGGGGTGGGTCATATTGAAAAATATTTTAAAACATTTTCCCAATAAAATAGTTTTGGTTTTGTCTACTATATACTTTTTTTTGATTTTAAAATTTGCTATTACCTCCGTTCCCATACAAATGTCAGCGAACCCATCAACCAATAGGTTTTTAAACCTTATGATGGTGGTTTTAATCGGGGCTATCGGGATTGCTGCGGTGTATTTATTGCGGATGATCTTGAATCTGAGTATCTTTGAAAAACAACCAGTCAGGATTTTTTTTATTATTTTGGTAGCATTATTGCCCCGGATTCTATGGTTAAGCATTGTTGATATTAAGCCAGACAGTGATTTTGCGCTCTACAACTCCCTTGCCCATGCATTTTCAAGGGGTGAGGATGCGGGTGGTAAATATGTTGCTCTCTTTCCCCATACTTTTGGTTATCCTTTTATATTAGGACTTGTGTACAGCATATTTTCGACAAGCAAATACTGGGCATTTGCTTTAAATATTCTGTTTGAAATAGGGACAGCGGTTTTGGTATATCTTACAGGTAAGCGAATTTCCAACTGGAAGGCGGGTTTTATAGCGGCGATAGCTTGGGCGGCTTGGGCTTCCCATATATTTTACTCGGCACTTATAAACACTGAATCACTCTACACATTTTTGATGATCCTTATAATATATGCCTATTTTCGGGTGTTGCCCCGAAAGGGTAGACCCCTATGCAGCTATGGATTTTATTTTGCTCTAGGTGCTTTGTGTGCTATTACGAATGCCATTCGGCCTTTGGCCACAGTATTAATGATTGCTATTGCTATAATGGAGGTTTCAAGGGTTTTAAAACGCAAAAATGGACATATATCTGCATTGACATCACTTGCTGCTTTGTTTGCGGCATATTTTGCTTTTTCCACTATAATTGGGATGTACGTTTCCCATAGGATAGGTTATGATATAGCAAAAAGTCCCCTAGGGTTTAATACCTATGTGGGAAGCAATGTGGATTCTACTGGGATGTGGAATCAAGACGATGCGCAGGTACTCTCGGACATGATGCATGAGGAAGAATTTAGTGCCCAAAAGATCCATGATCTACTATTTGAGGAGGCTTTGCTCCGATTAAGGCGTCAGGGCATCGGTTATTTTAGGCTGGCATACAACAAGAATAAAATTATGTGGGACAGGGATGATGAGATTGTAACATACTTACTTGCAGGAAACAATTCGGAATCAACACAGACGATTTTGAAGGTAGACAGGTATCCGAACCGTTTGAAATTTATTTGTAACTACTACTACTATGTATTTTTGATATTGGCTTTTTTGGGTGTTTTGCTGCTATATAAAATTGATATCAGCAACGAAATTACATTCTTGCTTTTGATGTTTATGGGGATAGGGGCTACCCATACTATTGTGGAAGTTCATGGGAGATACCATTACTCTGCGATGCTTATAATCTGTATCCTTGCAGGTGTAGCAGCTGGGTATGGAAGCGTAAAGCCAGCACTGGAATCATCCCAAAAACCCGAGCTGTTTTAAGACTCGGGATTTTGGGATATTTGTCAATAGGGTTTAATAAACATCTGGGTCCAATAAAGCCTGCCAATTGAATCTTTTGCAAGCCCTACACCTATTTCTGTAAAGGATCTGCTCAAAATATTATTTCTGTGTCCCGGTGAATTCATCCATGCATTCATTACTTCGGCTGGTGTCCTAAGCCCCATAGCTATATTTTCACCAGCAGCGGAATACCTAACTCCGAAGGACTCCATCATTTTGAATGGTGAACCATAGGTTGGGGAAGTGTGGGAAAAGTATCCCTTATCAACCATATCTTGTGATTTGTATCGGGCAACTCTTGAAAGCTGCCAATTGGATTTTAGCGCAGGAAGTCCGTACCTTGCCCTTTCGATATTGACAAGCCGTATGACTTCTTCTTCTTGCGTTTTTACCTCATCTATCCGCGGAATATTGATTTTTTGACCAGGATATATGAGATCGGGGTTTTTTATTTGTGGATTCGACGAAATTATTTCACTTAAGCCAATTTCGTATTTTACAGATATTTTCCACATCGTATCGCCCGATTTTACCGTGTGGACTTCCGACTGGGCAAAAACGTTTGTGGTAAACATTAAAGCAAATAAAAACCCCAATAAGATTTTCTTTTTCATAAAGATATCACCTCATCTATTATTTTTGTATAATTACAGGGTTTTTATGTTTTAAATAATATGTAATTAGTGCCACGTAATATCAAGGAAATAAACGGGGAATTTACTCCTAACATATGCCGTGTTTTTACATATTTTCGCATGATTATGCCAAATTAAATTTTGCAATTATCAACGAGTTGAGGGAGTATTTTGCCCAGACAACAACTATATGGGGAACCCATATAAATTCTAGTGCACCCCAGTAAGCTTGACACGAACATAGGTTTGTTGTAAGCTGTTTTTTAGAGAAGACGCACAGAATGAGGGTATAAGAATACAATAGAGGTGATTTATAGGTCATGATGACTAAAAAACATAGTAAAAATAGCCATTATGGGAATGAAAGCATAACATCGCTAAAAGGTGCCGATAGGGTGAGGTTGCGTCCATCTGTAATATTTGGCTCCGATGGCATAGAGGGGTGTCAGCATTCTATTTTTGAGATACTTTCAAACTCAATAGATGAGGCCAGGGAAGGTTTTGGAAATATTATAGAGGTTACTAGGCATAAAGATCATTCTGTTATGGTTAGGGATTATGGGCGCGGTATTCCTCTGGATTATAACGAAAAAGAAGAACGCTATAATTGGGAATTAGTATTTTGTGAGCTTTATGCCGGCGGGAAATATGACAACAACTCCGGTGATAACTACCAGTTTAGTTTGGGATTGAATGGTCTTGGAAGCTGTGCAACCCAATACAGCTCAGAATATATGGATGTAACCGTTTACAGAGATGGTATGAAGCACCAATTACGCTTTGAAAAGGGCGAAAACAAGGGTGGTCTGTTAAAGGAAAAATGCAATTATGAGAGTACTGGCACGGTCATCAGGTGGAAACCGGATCTGGAGGTGTTTACAGACATAGCAATACCCTTGGAATACTACATAGATACCATTAAAAAACAAGCTGTCGTTAATGCGGGTCTTAAATTCATCTTGAATGATGAGGAAACAGGCCAGTGCCTTGAGTATCGTTATGAAAACGGTATAGTCGATTATATAAATGAGATTTCAGGAGATAAGGGGTTTAGCGGTGTTCAATATTACGAAACAACCGCCCAAGGGAAAGACAGAAAGGATAAGCCTAAGTACAAAGTAAAAATGCAGATAGCCTTTTGCTTTAACAATCAGATAAATCTTTTAGAATATTATCACAACTCAAGTTTTTTGGAATATGGTGGTTCTCCCGACAGGGCTGTAAAAAACGCATTTGTATATGAGGTAGATCGGTGTCTTAAGGCCTATGGCAAATACAATAAAAATGAATCAAGGGTAACATTTCAGGATATCCAAGATAGCCTTGTCTTGGTTACAAGCTCGTTTTCTACTATTACTAGTTACGAAAATCAGACAAAGAAATCTATAACCAATAGATTTATACAGGAGGCAATGACTGATTTTTTAAAGCAGCAGCTAGAAATTTATTTTATAGAAAACAAGCTGGAAGGTGAAAAAATCTTAGAGCAAATCCTAGTGAACAAAAGGAGCAGGGAGACCGCAGAGAGAGCTAGGATCAACATTAAGAAAAAGCTAAGTGGCAATATTGATATTTCAAACAGGGTCAAGAAATTTGTTAATTGCAGAAGCCGAGACGTAAATAAAAGGGAAATATACATAGTAGAGGGGGATTCTGCATTAGGTTCCTGTAAGCTTGGAAGGGATGCGGAATTTCAGGCTATAATACCCGTGAGGGGCAAGATCCTAAATTGCCTCAAATCGGGGTACGAGAATATTTTTAAAAGTGATATTATTATTGATCTATTGAAGGTGCTTGGCTGTGGTGTTGAAATTAAAAGTAAGCATATAAAGGATTTTAATACCTTTGATTTGGACAACCTTAGGTGGAGCAAAATTATTATATGCACGGATGCAGACGTGGATGGATTTCAGATTAGGACACTTATACTTGCCATGCTTTATAGGTTAGTCCCCACACTGATTCAGGAGGGGAAGGTATTTATAGCGGAATCCCCACTATTTGAGATAAGAACAAAATCAAAAACGTACTTTGCATATTCTGATGGGGATAAAGATAGAATTGTCTCCAAGCTAAGGGGGAAATACTCTATACAGCGCTCCAAGGGTCTTGGGGAAAATGAGCCGGAAATGATGTGGGAAACTACCATGAACCCCAAAACCAGAAGGCTAATAAAAGTAATGCCCGATGATGCTGAAAAGACAAAATATTTCTTTGATTTACTGCTTGGAGACAATCTACGGGGGAGGAAATCTTACATTGAAAAAAATGGCCATAAATACATAGATATGGTCGATGTTGTATAGGTTGCAAAAAGCTTTAAATAAGTAAATGCGCTTGAGATACCCGCATTTACGGGCAGGGATCTGCAATTTTGCAACATTTGGACTAACATATGGCTAATTGGTATAGATAGAAATACAAGATGTATCTAGGAAGGTGAAGTAGTATTATGTCATCGAACTTATTCATTGAACAAAAGATAGTTGATACCCTAGAAAAAAATTATATGCCCTATGCTATGAGCGTAATTGTATCAAGGGCAATACCCGAAATTGATGGTTTAAAGCCCTCTCACAGAAAACTACTTTATACAATGTACAAAATGGGGCTTTTAAATGGTGCCAGAACTAAATCGGCTAATGTTGTAGGACAAACCATGCGGCTCAACCCCCATGGAGACATGGCTATTTATGAGACATTGGTGAGGCTTACCCGCGGGAATAATGCCTTGCTTTATCCATATATTGACTCAAAGGGGAATTTTGGAAAGCAATATTCCCGCGATATGAGATTTGCCGCATCCCGTTATACGGAGGTAAGGCTAGAAAAGATATGTGAGGAACTTTTTAAGAATTTAGACAAAAACACCGTGGATTTTGTTGATAATTACGATGGTACCGTAAAGGAGCCCCTGCTTCTTCCATGTACCTATCCCAATATATTGGTGAGTTCTAATCAAGGTATTGCCGTTGGGATGGCAAGTAATATTTGTAGCTTTAACCTTAAAGAGGTGTGTGATGCTACTATTGAATTTATTAAGGACGAAGATACCGATATTATGAAATACCTCAAGGCTCCGGATTTCCCTTCGGGGGGATGTCTAATATTTAATAAAAAGAACCTCAAGGCCATTTATAAAACTGGCAGGGGGAGTTTTAGGCTTCGAGCAAAGTATAGGTACAACAAGGAAAGCAATTGCATAGAAATATTTGAAATTCCCTATACCACAACCGCCGAAGCAATAATTGATTCGATTATTGAGCTTGTGAGATCTAATAGAATTAAGGATATTTCCGATGTGAGGGACGAGACGGATTTGAATGGGCTCAAGATTGCCCTTGATTTAAAGAGGAATACGGATCCTGATATGTTGATGAATAGGCTTTTTAAGCTTACAACCTTACAGGATAGCTTTGGATGCAATTTCAATATACTGGTTAATGGCAGACCTAGGCTTATGGGAATTAAGGAGATCCTAGGTGAGTGGGTTGCCTTCAGAATGGAGTGCATAAAAAGGCAAACAGAATTCGATATAGGAAAGAAATCGGAAAAGCTGCATCTTTTAATGGGGCTCCAAAAAATTCTTTTAGATATAGATAAAGCAATAAATATTATTAGAAATACTGATGAGGAAGTTTTGGTTATACCTAATTTGATGAAGGGATTTAGTATAGATCAGGTGCAGGCAGAGTTTGTTGCAGAAATAAAGCTTAGAAATCTAAATCGTGAGTATATTTTAAACCGGGTTAACGAAATTGATAAACTGAGGAAGGAAATTTCAGAACTGAATGATTTATTAGAAAGCGACGAAAAAGTTAAGAAAGTAATTGTAAAACAGCTGGGGGATATCGCAAAAAAATATGGGCGCCCAAGATGTACGGAAATTATTCACGAAGCAAATATAAAAAAAATTACTGCGGAGCACCTAATAGAGGACTACAACCTAAAAGTATTCCTTACAGAGCAAAATTATCTTAAAAAAATTCCCATGACATCGTTAAGAAATAGTGCAGAACACAAACTCAAAGATGATGATTATATTATTCAAGAGATAGATGCCCGCAATAAATGCGAATTATTGCTGTTTTCTAACAAACAGGCGGTGTATAAATTAAAGCTGTTTGAAATTGAGGATTGCAAGACAAGCAATCTTGGTGAATATGCCACAAATCTTTTGAGCTTGGAGGAAGATGAAAAAATTATATACATAGTTGCAACTGAAGATTACGGGGGTTATATGCTCTTTGCATTCGGAAACGGCAAGGTAGCCAAGATAGATGTTAGCAGCTATATCACAAAAACAAATCGCAAAAGGTTGGCCAACGCATATAACGCTAAATCGGAACTCATTTATATATCGCATATAATTGAGGACGAGGAACTGGTTGCGTTTAGCAACTTAAATAAGGTGCTTATTTTTGATACTGCTAAGATTAACCCTAAGGTGACAAGAACTTCCGCTGGTGTTCAGGTGATGCGAGCAAAAAAAGGCAGTGCAGTGATCGAAATAAAAAAAATTGTCGATGTATCATTTAAAGATCCCAAATACTATAAAACCAAAAATATTCCGGCGGTGGGATATTATTTAAAAGAAGAAGATGCTGAGGATCAGCAGCTAGAGCTTAATTTGGTGCAATAATGGGTTTGTTGCTCTGGGCCAAGGGTTAAAGAATCCTGAACCCAAAACTATGTGTAGCAAATAATTTTAAAACCGAGGTGTTTTTTTATGTCGGAATTTAAACTTGTATCCGATTATAAGCCCTGCGGCGATCAACCTCAGGCAGTGGACAGGCTGGTTGAGGGTATAAACTTAGATCAAAGGGCTCAGACCCTTTTAGGGGTTACAGGTTCGGGGAAAACATTTACCATGGCAAATGTTATTCAAAGAGTACAAAGGCCTACCCTTGTAATTGCCCATAACAAGACACTGGCTGCACAATTATGCAGCGAATTTAAGGAGTTCTTTCCAAATAACTCCGTCGAATATTTTGTAAGTTATTACGACTATTACCAACCAGAAGCTTATATACCCTCCACGGATACCTACATCGAAAAAGATTCATCCATAAATGATGAGATCGACAAGCTAAGGCACTCTGCCACAGCTGCTTTGTTTGAAAGGCGGGATGTAATAATAGTTGCCAGTGTATCCTGTATATATGGTCTGGGCGATCCCATAGATTACACCGATTTAATGCTTTCTTTAAGACCTGGAATGATAAGGGATAGAGATGAAATTATAAGAAAACTGGTTGATATCCAATACGAAAGAAATGATGTGGATTTTAGAAGAGGAAAATTCAGGGTCAGGGGTGATGTCCTGGAAATATTCCCCGCATCTTCTTCAGAAAAGCTCATACGCATTGAATTTTTTGGTGATGAAATAGAAAGAATTGCGGAAATTGATTCCTTGACGGGACAAATTGAGGGAGTTAGAACCCATATTGCTATATTCCCCGCTTCCCACTATGCTACGACCAGGGCAAAGATGG
>JAAZML010000138.1 GCA_012798835.1 Clostridium sp. | reverse complement strand
TCTTTTATCTGGTTTACTAGGGTGCTTTCGTATAGATTGTAAATCTTTTTTTGGGTTTCTTTCTCTAGGTATCGAACTTCTTGATAGTTATTTGCTTTGAGAAGTTTATTAACCGCCCCAAGGGTGGCTTTACCCATTATGCCATCTGCTTTTATATTATACCCTAGGTTTATCAATCTTTGTTGTATTGCATATACGTCTATGCCTACGTCTCCATGTCTTATATCCCTCTCGGCTTTAATTTCTATTGGAATTTCCCTTATGGTGAAGGGTTCCACTTCTACATCAGGCTCCACACCCTTACCATCTATATGGATTTTGTTTCTTGTCATGTATTCGGCTATGGTTAGCTTGACTCCCCCACCGTTTGTCAGATACATGATGTTTTGGACTGTGCCTTTGCCATAGGTTTTTGTCCCCACTATTATACCTGCCTTTGAATCTTTTACTGCTCCTGCAAGGATTTCAGAGGCAGAGGCAGAACCACCATTTGTTATTACGGCTATTTTAAAGGGTGGGGTTTTAAGATTTGAGTAATATGTATTACTATTTTCTTTATTCTTTCCTTCTATATGAACTATAGGTCCTTCTGGTATTATTTCTTTACAGATTTGGACTACGCTATTTAATAGTCCTCCTGGGTTGCTTCTTAAGTCTATTATAAGTCCTTTTTTATTTTCCTTTTTATATTTATCTATAAGTTCTTTAAAGTCCTTATAGGTATTATCGCTAAACTCAGTAATTCTTATATAGCCAATGTTTTGGTCTTTTATTTCTTCTGTAGATTTTTTCCCATAGGGGGTTTCTGTTTTTATGGATTCAATTTTTATTATAGCTCTTGTGATTTCTATTTCTATTGTTTCTTGGGTATCCGCTTTGATTACGCTGAGCTTTACTTTAGTATTCACTTCTCCCCTTATAAGGTTTACAGCTTTATCTAGGGTATAGTCTTTTATGTCAACATCATCTACAGAGATGATTATATCACCAGTGTTTAAATTAGCTTCATGGGCTGGGGTGCCTTCTATAGGAGATACTACAGTTATCCTGTCATCCTTTCGTTCTATGGATACTCCTATACCGCCAAAGTTACCATCGGTAAACTCTAATAGTTCTTTGAATTCTTCTTCATCCATGTAGTTGCTGTGGGGATCTAAGGATTTAAATATGCCGTCTATGGCACCTTTTAGGAGGGTGTCATCATCGATTTCTTTATAGTAGCTGGATTTTATTATTTCTATTAAGGAGTCTATTGTATCTATGGTGTATACGCTTTCTATGGGAGATGCTGTTGTTATGGTTGCTAGGGTTATTCCTATTATTAGTAATATGGATAGTATTCTTCTTTTCATTGGTTAGCTCCTTTCTGCAATCGCGGAGGGTGAACGATGGTTGAACGTTTGTTAAACGATGGTTATTGGTGTAGGATTATTTTATTGCTTTGATTCCTTTTATTTCTAGGTCTTGTTTTCCAACTTTCTTATCAATTTTATCCATCTTTTCTTCCAAGGTTTTTAGTTTTTCATATGTAAGCTCATATCCATCGTATAAGGCTTTGAGGTTTTTATCTATTTTATCTTCAAGCCTTATTATATCATGTCGCGTTGCCATTTCAGATTTTATTCCCTTAATCTCTCCTTGCATGCCTTGTATGTCCCCTTGCATACCTTTCATATCTCCATGAATACCTTGTATGTCCCTTTGCATACCCTGCATGTCTCCATGAATGCCTTGTATGTCCCCTTGCATACCTTTCATATCTCCATGAATACCTTGTATGTCCCTTTGCATACCCTGCATGTCTCCATGAATACCTTGTATGTCCCCTTGCATACCCTGCATGTCTCCATGAATACCTTGTATGTCCCCTTGCATGCCTTGTATGTCTCCATACATTTTAGTTATTAATTCAAATAAATGTTCATTACTTATTTCTTTAGACATTCTTATTACCTCCGTATTTAATATATTATAAGTCTAACACTAGATTTTAGTTATTTAAAGGAGAAAATAATCGCGATTTAAAAGTTTACT